>DASZRI010000166.1:0-11292 GCA_035549215.1 Gemmatimonadaceae bacterium
CGCATGCCTTCGGCGCCCGCCGCAACACGACCAACCTGTCGCCGACGTTCTCGCGCGATGGGGCGACGGTCGTCTACGCCGTGAGCGGCGAGAACGGCTCGGACCTCTACGCGATGCCCGCGTCGGGCACCGGCACGCCGACCCGGATCACCGTGGGGCGCGGCTCGGACAACGTGCAGCCGAGCTTCAGCCCCGAGGGCCGCCGCATCGCCTTCATGTCGAGCCGGGCGGGGCCGCCGGAGATTTATATTTCCGACGCCGACGGCACCAATCCGGACATGCTCACCGCGTACGACTTCAGCACGAAGAACTACCGGACGAGCCCCGACTGGTCGCCGGACGGGCGGCAGGTGGCCTACCAGTCGCGCGTCCCGGATGGGTCCGGCGGCACGTTCCAGATCTTCACCATCTCGCTGCGTGACCGCACGCCGCGGCAGCTCACGAGCGATGCGGAGAACGAGGACCCGAGCTGGGCGCCCGACGGTCGCCACCTCGTGTTCACGTCCACGCGCAGCGGCGAGAAGCAGTTGTGGGTGCTCGACGTGGAATCGGGCCGCATGCGGCAGTTGACGCATGCAGCAGGGTCGCGGATCGCGGCGTGGTCGCCGAGGCTCGCGCCCCCGGCCGCACCCGCGCCGTAGCAGCCCGGCAGGATCCCAGCAGGCGCAGTTCCTTCCCCGAACGCCAGGAGACCTGATCATGTTCCGTGCTCGATACCTGCCCGCGATGCTCGTCGTGGCAGCGCTTGGCCTCACGGCCTGCCACAAGAAGCCCGAGGTGGCGCCGGCCCCTGCCGCGACGCCTTCGGCCACCAACGACCAGCAGCGCATCCGCGACTCGCTGGCGGCCCTCGAGGCGCAGCGCCGCGCCGCCGAGGAGGCGCGCCGCAGGTTCGTGGAGGACAGCATCGCACGTGCCAACGCGGCGCACGACCAGGCCTCGATGCACGCGACGCTCACGGCGATGATCCACTTCGACTTCGACAAGTCCGACCTGCGCGACGATGCGCGCGCGATCCTCGATGCGAAGCTGCCGATCCTGCTGGCCAACCCGAACGTGACCATCCGCATCGCCGGCCACACGGACGAGCGTGGCGGCGCGGAGTACAACCTCGCGCTCGGCCAGCGTCGCGCGGCGGAGGCCAAGCGCTACCTGGTCTCGCATGGCGTCGCGGAGACGCGGATCGAGACGATCAGCTACGGGGCCGAGCGCCCGATCGCGAGTGGGAATGACGAGTCGGCATGGTCGCAGAACCGTCGCGACGAGTTCGAGATCACGAGCGGCAACGGCCCGCTCAAGGCGCCGGGGACCTGATGCGTCGCCTCGCGCTCCTCGCCCCGGCGGCGGGCGTGCTGCTCACCGGGTGTCTCGCCTCCAAGGGAGACATCCGGCTGCTGCAGGACGACCTCGCGGCCACGCGCACGCAGCAGCAGCAGGCCCAGGCGCAGGCTGATGCGGCGCGGAAGGCCCAGCTGGATTCTGCCCTGGCCAATCTTGCCCGGTTGAACGACACGGTGCGCGCGCTGAGCGCGCGGTTCATGAACTTCCAGGCAAACACGGGCAGCGCCCTCTACGACATGGGGCGCCAGCTCATCACCCTGCAGGAACAGGCGGGGCTGAGCCAGCGCCGGCTGCAGGAGCTCGGCGCGCAGCTGGAGCAGCGCAACGACCAGATGATGGCCGGCGCGGCGCCGGTCACCCCCGGCGCACCCGCCGACTCGAGCAAGCCCGCAGGGCCCGGACCGGCGCAGATGTTCCAGCTGGCGTACGACCAGCTGCGGCGCGGCAGCTACGGCACGGCCCGGGCAGCATTCCAGGATTACCTGCAGCGGTTCCCGAAGGCGGACGGCGCGTCGTCGGCGCAGCTCTACATCGGGCAGGCGTACGCGGCGGAGGGCAATGCCGCGGCGGCCGATTCGGTGTACCAGCTCGTGGTGGCGACGTACGCGAAGTCCCCTGACGCGGCGACCGCGCTTTACAAGTACGGGCTGTCGCAGGTCGGGCAGGGCAAGGTGGCACCCGGGCGCGCGGCGCTGCAGCGGGTGGTCCGCGACTATCCGGGGAGCCCGGAGGCCGGGCTCGCGCAGGACCGGTTGCGCACGCTGCCCCCGCAGCAGTAGCGCGCAGCGAGGGAGCATGGCGGAACGCATGACGGGCGAGATGCCCTTCCTCGACCATCTCGAGGAGCTGCGATGGCGCCTGGTGCGCTCGTTCGCGGCCCTCGGGATCGGGATGGCCGTGGGCTTCTTCGTGGTCTACCACTTTCACCTGATCGCCGTGCTGGCGCGGCCGATCGCGCCGTACCTCCACGGCCACAAGCTCGTCTACACGCATCCCGCGGACACGTTCTCCACCGAGCTCTCGGTGGCCTTCGTGTTCGGGGCGATCCTCGCCCTGCCGGTGATCGGCTACCAGGTGTGGGCGTTCCTGTCGCCCGCCCTGTACAAGCACGAGAAGCGGATCGTCCTGCCGGTGCTCGGCGCGGCCGTGCTCCTGTTCGCGTGCGGGGTCGCGCTCGCCTACTTCTTCGTCATGCCGATCTCGCTCCAGTTCCTGCTCGGCCTCGAGTCGCAGGCGATGGAACCGATGATTACGGCGTCCGACTATTTCGGCTTCATGACGACGCTGGCCCTGGCGTTCGGCGGCACGTTCGAGATGCCGCTGGTGGTGGTCGCGCTGACGGCCATCGGCGTCGTGACGCCGATGTTCCTCACGAAGTACCGGCGCCACGCGATCGTGCTCTGCTGGCTGGTGGCGGCGGTCGTGACGCCGGGGGACTTCCTGGGGACGACGCTCGCCCTGGCCATTCCGCTCTACCTGCTGTTCGAGCTCAGCGTGGTGCTCTCGAAGATCGTGTACCGGCGCAAGGAGCGGCGCCACGCCGAACTGATCGGGGAAGAGGCCGCCACATGAGGCGGTGGGGGCTGCTGCTGGTCCTCCTCCTGGCGCCGTTGGCTGCGCGCGCACAGCGTCCGGGGCGCATCGTCGTGCGCCCGCCAGTGGACACCGGGCGCGCGCGCGGCGACACGACGCGCAAGGACACGGCAGTCGTGAAGTGGTCGTCCCCTGATTCCGTGATGGAGCGGCTGTCCAAGACCAAGGGCTACACCGTCACCAGGTACGAAGGGCAGATCGTCACCTTCGACGCGCTCAGCAAGGCGATCCAGATCGCCGCGGAAGGCGCCCGCAAGGCGGCGGTGCAGCGCGGCGACCAGACCGTCGTCACGGACTCCACGATCCGCTACGTGGACCGCCACGTCACGGTCACGAGCCGCGACTCCGCGGGCCGCTATACGATCGTGCCCGGTGGCGGGCAGGCGCCGATCGCGGGGCGCACGACGGCGACGTACGACCTGGCCGAGCGCTCGGGACGCATCAACCAGGCGCAGTTCGTCGTGGACAACGGCGGGCAGAAGTGGTACGTGACCCCGGACGCGATGAAGGTCGAGGTCGGCGACACGACGAAGAAGATCCCGGGGCGGATCTATGGCGTGGGCGGGTCGCTCACGAGCTGCGACGACTCGATTCCGGACTACCACTTCGAGGTGTCCGAGGTGAAGCGCACGGCGAACACGCTCGTGGCGCGGCCGGCGGTGCTGTACATCGGCGACGTGCCGGTGATGTGGCTGCCGTTCATGTTCCAGGACATCCGCAACGGGCGCCGGAGCGGCATGCTCACGCCGCGCTTCGGGGTCTCGGACATCGTCCGGAACAGCCCGACGTACCGCCGCGACATCGAGAACATCGGCTACTACTGGGCGCTGAACCCGTACATGGATGCCCAGCTCTGGATGGACTGGCGCAGCCCGACGGGCGGGTCGTCCACGGGCGACCCCGGCTTCACGCGCTTCAACGGCGAGTGGCGCTATGCGTGGCGCAACCGGTTCCTGCAGGGGCAGATCGCTGCCGCGTACACGAACCAGCGCGACGGCCAGACCAACCTGGCGCTGTCCTGGGCGCACTCGCAGGACTTCTCGCGCAACAGCCGCCTCACGGCCAACCTCAACTACGTCACGAGCACGTCGCTCCAGCGGCAGAACACGTTCAATCCGTACGCCGCGATGGCGACGATCTCGTCGTCGCTGAACTACTCGCAGAAGCTCGGGCCGGCGCAGCTCAGCATCGGCGGCACGCGCAAGCAGTACCCGGGGCGCGACCAGGTGGACCAGACGCTGCCCACGCTCAGCCTCACCACCAGCCCGATCTCCGCCGGTTCGTGGCTCGTGTGGACGCCGAGCTTCAGCTACACGGCCAGCCAGACGCTGCACATCGACCAGCCCGGGCTGTTCAGCCAGCGCTACTTCACGAACACCACGGGGGCGCTCGACTCGGCGGCGGTGAAGCGCAGCAACTACACCAGCAGCATGTCGTTCGACACGCCGATCCAGATCTTCGGCTTCGACCTCAAGAATTCGTTCAGGATCAACGACCAGCAGAACATCTTCCCGCAGCAGTACGTCATCTACCCGAACCCGAACGACACCTCGGTGAAGGAGACGCGCGTATTCGCGAGCACGTACCGCACCGACGTGGACTGGACGCCGAGCTTCGCGCTGCCGCCGTTCCTGCACGGCATGTTCAACCTGACGCCGAGCGTCAGCTTCCAGAACGTGGACCCGAGCGCGTTCTGGGTGCGCACCGAGCGGACGGGCGGCCAGTTCGTGCACCAGTCCAAGCGCCCCGTGTTCGGCGTGTCGGCGGCGCCGACGGTGTATGGGCTGATCGACGGCTTCGGTCCATTCACGCGCCTGCGCCACACGATCAGCCCGACGGTCAGCTGGAGCTACGCGCCGTCGGCCACGGTCAGCGACGAGTTCCTGACGGCGATCGGCCGCACGCGCGTCGGCTACCTGGGCTCGCTGCCGCAGAACGCCCTCACGTTCGGGCTCAACCAGAACCTCGAGGCGAAGTTCCGGCCGAAGCGCGACTCGACGGGGAACGAGGCGGACACGCCGCAGCCGCCGATCCAACTGCTGTCGCTCAACCTCACGCCCCTCAGCTACGACTTCGAGCGGGCCAGGGCGACGCATCGGGCCATCTCCGGCCTGACGACGGAATCGTTCGGGTACAGCATCAGTTCGGGGCTGCTCCCCGGCTTTTCGGTCAACGTCGGCTACTCGCTGTTCCAGGGCAGCACGCTCAGCGACACCGCCGTCTTCAAGCCGTACCGGAACTCGGTGTCGGCGAACCTGAACATCAGCCAGCAGCAGAATCCGTTCGCGTTCATCCTGCGGATGCTGGGCGTCCCGCAGGACACGACGCCGCCCGCGCCGCCGACGCCGGGCCAGCCCGGCCCGTCGCCGAGCGATGCCTATGCACGCCAGCTCGCGTCGCAGCCCGTGGCCGGCAGTGGCTCGCGCAACGCGCTCTACCTGCCACCGGTCTCGCGGTCCTGGCAGGCGCAGTTCAGCTTCAACTCCGCGCGCACGCGGCCCCCGGTTGGCGGCACGGTGATCAACAGCGACCCGGCGCACATCTGCGCGCCGTTCAAGCTGCCGACGAGCCCGTCGTACAACCCGGCGGCGTACGACCTCTGCCTGCAGCAGCAGAGCACGACGCCGACGCTCGACCAGCCGATCTCCAACACGACCGCGGGCGGCCCGGTGTACATCAACCCGCCCACGGCGTCGCTGGGCAGCAACATCAGCTTTCCGCTCACGGAGAAGTGGTCGGCGAGCTGGCAGACCACGTACGACTTCGAGCGCCACGAGTTCGCGAGCCATATCGTGTCGCTGCAGCGCGACCTGCACGACTGGATGGCGACGTTCGCGTTCACGCAGTCCCCGAACGGCAACTTCGCGTTCAACTTCTTCATCGCGCTCAAGGCCGAGCCCGACCTCAAGTTCACGTACAACCGGGGCACGTACCGCGGCGTCCCGCTGCCCTGACGCGCCAGCCTGCCGGCGCGTGAGGGCGGCGCCCGGGCGCGACCCTTGAATTGCGCGGCGGGGACGGAGACATTCCCGCGCATGACACGCCCCGTCGTCCTCGACGGCCACTCGCTCACCATTCCCGATGTCCACGCCGTGGCCGTGGGCCGCGCGCCGGTGGCCCTCCGGGATTCGGCCCGCGCGCGCGTCGCGCGCACGAACGGGGTTGTTGCCGACCTCGTCCATCGCAATGCGGTGGCCTACGGCGTGACCACGGGCTTCGGCAAGCTGTCGGAGGTCGCGATCCCGCCGGATCGGCTGGCCGAGCTGCAGGTGAACCTCGTGCGGAGCCACGCCGCCGGCGTCGGCGCCCTGCTCCCGGAACCGGCCGTGCGCGCGATGATGCTGCTCCGCGCCAACGTCATCGCGAAGGGATATTCCGGCGCGCGCGCTGACCTCGTGGACCTGCTGGCCGGGATGCTGAACGCCGGGCTCTACCCGCCGGTACCGGAGCAGGGGAGCGTCGGCGCGAGCGGAGACCTGGCCCCGCTCGCGCACCTTGCCCTCTCGTTGATCGGCGAGGGTGACCTGTTCCGCGGGGAGGCATGCGGTCCGGCGCGCGAGATGCTCGCGGCCGCGGGCCTCAGCCCCGTCGCGCTCGGGCCCAAGGAAGGGCTCACGCTCATCAACGGCACGCAGGCGCACACGGCGATCGCTGCGTTGCTGCTCGTCGAGGCGCGCGCCCTGTGGGCCGCGGCGCACGCGGCCGGCGCGATGTCGCTGGAGGCCCTGCTGGGCACCCCCGTCGCCTTCGACGCGCGGATCCAGGATGCGCGTGGCCAGGCGGGACAGGCGGTGTCCGCGGCCGTCCTGCGCGACCTGCTGGCCGACAGCGAGATCCGGGAGTCGCACCGCAGCGGGGATCCCCGCGTGCAGGATGCCTACGCGCTGCGCTGCATGCCGCAGGTGCACGGTCCCGTGCTCGATGCGATCCGGTTCGCCGAGGACCTCGTGACGCGGGAGCTCAACGCCGCGACCGACAACCCGCTCGTGTTCGAGGACGGCACGCTGCTCAGCGGCGGCAACTTCCACGGCCAGGCCGTCGCGATGGCACTCGACGTGCTGGCCATCGCGATCACGAACCTCGCGACGATCTCCGAGCGGCGCATCGATCGGCTCGTGCACCCGGACCTCAACCAGGGGTTGCCGCCCTTCCTCGCGCGCGATGCGGGGGTCAACTCCGGCTTCATGATGGCGCAGGTGACCGCGGCGTCGCTGGCGAGCGAGTGCAAGGTGCTCGCGCATCCCGCCAGCGTGGATACGATCCCGACGGACGGGAACAAGGAGGACGTCGTGCCCATGGCGATGAGCGCGGCCTGGAAGCTGCGCCGCATCGTCCACAACGTGCGCCACGTGCTCGCCATCGAACTGATGTGCGCGGCGCAGGGCATCGACTATCGTGCCCCGCTGCGTCCGGGTCGCGGCGTGGTTGCGACGCATCGCAAGGTCCGTGAGGTGGTCGAGCCGCTGCTCGGCGACCGCGTGCTGTCCGGGGATATCGCGCGCCTGGCCGACGCGATCGCTGCCGGCCAATTCGCGGTGGAGGTTCCGCCTTCATGAGTGCCACGATGCATGACCCCGCCACGCACGCGGCCCCGGGCCCCAGGGCGGTGCGTGCGCCCCGCGGCACCACGCTGTCGTGCAAGGGATGGCAGCAGGAAGCGGCGCTGCGCATGCTGATGAACAACCTCGACCCGGACGTGGCGGAGCGCCCGCAGGACCTCGTGGTGTACGGGGGCACGGGGCGCGCGGCGCGCAGCTGGGAAGCGTTCGACGCGATCGTCCGCACGCTGCAGGTGCTGGAGCATGACGAGACGCTGCTCGTGCAGAGCGGAAAGCCGGTGGGCGTCTTCCGGACGCATGCGTCGGCACCGCGCGTGCTCATCGCCAACGCGAACCTCGTCGGCCGGTGGGCCACGTGGGAGCACTTCCGCGAGCTGGAGCGCGCGGGGCTCATCATGTACGGCCAGATGACGGCCGGCTCGTGGATCTACATCGGGTCGCAGGGCATCCTGCAGGGCACCTTCGAGACGTTCGGCGCCGTCGCGACGCGCCACTACGGCGGCACGCTGGCCGGCCGCTTCGTGCTCACGGCAGGGCTGGGCGGCATGGGCGGCGCGCAGCCGCTCGCCGCGACGATGAACGACGCCGCCATCCTTGGCGTCGAGGTGGACGAGGCGCGCATCGACAAGCGCCTGGCCACCGGGTACTGCGACCGCAAGACGCACTCGCTCGACGAGGCACTGGAGTGGATCCTCGACGCGCGCGCCAATCGGCGTGCGTTGTCGGTGGGCCTCGTGGGCAATGCCGCGGAGGTCCTGCCGGAACTCGTCGCGCGCGGGGTCGTGCCCGACGTGCTCACGGACCAGACGAGCGCGCACGACACGCTCAACGGCTACGTCCCAGCGGGGCACACGCTGGCACAGGCGGCCGAGCTGCGCCGCACGGACCCGAAGCGCTACGTGGCGCTGGCCGAGCAGTCCATCGCCGCGCACGTGCGCGCGATGCTCGAGCTGCAGCGGCGCGGCGCGGTCACGTTCGACTACGGGAACAACATCCGCACCGTCGCCTTTGACAACGGCGTCGCGGATGCGTTCGACATCCCCGGGTTCATCCCGGAGTACATCCGGCCGCTGTTCTGCGAGGGGAAGGGCCCCTTCCGCTGGGTCGCGCTCTCCGGCGACCCGCGCGACCTCCACCGCACGGACGACCTCGTGCTGGAGCTCTTCCCGCACGACGCGCAGCTCCGGCGCTGGATCACGATGGCCCGCGAGCGCGTGCACTTCCAGGGATTGCCGGCGCGCATCTGCTGGCTGGGGCAGGGGGAGCGCGCGCGCTTCGGCGTCGCGCTCAATGACCTCGTCGCGCGCGGCGAGCTGTCCGCGCCGATCGTGATCGGGCGGGACCACCTCGACACCGGCAGCGTGGCCTCGCCCTTCCGCGAGACGGAGAAGATGAAGGATGGCACGGACGCCGTGGCCGACTGGCCGATCCTCAACGCGATGCTCAACGTCGCGAGCGGGGCGTCGTGGGTCAGCTTCCACCACGGCGGCGGGGTGGGCATCGGCAACTCGCTGCACGCGGGGCAGGTGATCGTGGCCGACGGCACGCCGGAGATGCGCGTGCGCCTGGAGCGCGTCCTCACGAACGATCCGGGCATCGGCGTGGCACGCCATGCCGACGCGGGCTACGAGGCGGCGATCGAGACGGCGCGCCGCGAGGGCATCACCCTGCCCATGCTCGGCTGAGCGCGCGCGGTGCCGCCTTTCCTTTCGCCTCGCTGATCGCGTGCTGTCGGCCCGCTTCTCGCCCTGGCACGTGCCGATGTTCATTGGCAAGTACGCGTGGCTCACCGCGCGTCGCATGCCGATCCTCGTGCACTTCGAGGTCACGATGCGCTGCAATGCGCGTTGCGGCTTCTGCGACTACTGGAAGACCGATGCGTCGGCGCGCGAGCACGAGCTCACGAGCTTTGCCGACGCGGCGCGGTTCTTCAACCCGCTGATGATCACGTTCACCGGCGGGGAGCCGCTGCTGCGCCGCGACCTCGAGGACCTCGTCTCCGCCGTCGCGGGCGCGGTGCGCCTCAAGTACATCACGCTCATCACGCACGGCGGCCTGCTGACGCCGGAGCGTGCGCGCGCCCTCTGGGACGCCGGCGTCAACCAGTTCAACATCTCCCTCGACTACCTGGACGACCGCCACGACGCGGCGCGCGGCATCCCCGGGCTCTCGGCGAAGATCTTCCGCAACATCCCCGCCATGCAGGCGGCGGGCGTGGACAACATCCGGTTCAACACCGTCATCAAGAACGACAACCTGGACCAGGTGCTGCCCATCGTGCACCGCGCCCGGGAGCTCGGGTGCGGCGTGAACCTGAGCGTGTACACGGATGCCAAGAACGGCAACCCGGACCACCTGCTCTCGGGCCGCGAGCAGCGCGCGGTCGAGGCGCTCGTGCGCGACCTGCTCGCGTTCAAGCGACGCCATCGCGGCGTGATCACGAGCTCCGACTACTACCTGTCGCAGATCCCGCGCTACGTCAACGGCGAGCTGCACGAGCCCTGCCAGTCGGGCATCCGCACCATCCACGTGGATCCCGTGGGGCACGTGAAGCGCTGCCCTGACTTCCCGGCCGACTTCCACTGGCGCGACTTCCGGCGCTACACCCCCATCAACTGCAACGCGTGCTACTACGCCTGCCGAGGCGAGGCGCAGGCGCCGCTGCAGATCTCGCGCGTCCAGGACGTCATGGGATCCGCGCACCTCAAGGCCACCGCGTGAGCGACCTCCTGTTCGTCAACGCCGCGCAGGTCGTTACGTGCGCCGGGCCGGCGCGCGCGCGACACGGACCGGAAATGCAGGACGCGGGAGTGCGCACGGGCGTGGCCGTGGCGGTGCGCGATGGTGTTGTCGCCGCCGTGGGGCCGCGCGCGGACCTTGCCGCGGCATTCCCCGGTGCGCAGGACGTGGACTGCGCGAACGGCGTGTTGATGCCGGGCTTCGTGGACTCGCACACCCACGCCGTCTTCGGTCGTTCGCGCGCGGCCGAGCACGAGATGCGCGCCGCGGGCCTGGACTACATGGAGATCGCGCGGCGGGGCGGGGGAATCCATGCCTCCGTGCGCGACCTGCGCGCGCGCGACGAGGACGAGCTCTACCGGCTCGCACGCACGCGCCTGCGCGCGCTCGCGCGAAGCGGATCCACGACCGTGGAGGTGAAGTCGGGATACGGGCTCACGCTCGACGACGAGCTCAAGATGCTGCGCGTCGTTCGCCGGCTTGCCGCCGACCTGCCCGTGCGCGTCGTCCCGACCTTCCTCGGCGCGCACGAGGTGCCGCTCGAGTATCGCGAGACGGCGGCCGGCCGGCGTGCCTACATCGACCTCGTCGTGCGCGAGATGATTCCCCGGGTCGCCGCCGAGGGACTCGCGCGCTTCGCGGACGTGTTCTGTGAAACACACGTCTACACCATCCAGGAATCGCGGGAGATCCTGCTCGCGGCGCGTCACGCCCGGCTGCAGCTCAAGCTGCACGCTGACGAGCTCACGTCGTGCGGCGGGGCCGAGCTCGCGGCGGAACTGGGCGCGACATCTGCGGATCACCTGGCGGCCATCTCGGCTGATGGCATCCGCGCCCTGGCCGGCGCGGGCACGGTGGCCACGCTCCTGCCGGCGACCATGGCCTTCCTCGGCAAGACGGCCCATGCTCCCGCACGCGAGCTGATCGGCGCCGGCGTCCCGGTCGCCCTGGCCAGCGACTTCAACCCTGGCACCTCGCCCACGCCGAACTTCGCCGTCGTGCTCACGCTGGGCGTGAGCCAGTTGCGGCTGAGCGCCGCCGAGGCCCTGGTCGCGGCCAC
>DASZRI010000167.1:0-6437 GCA_035549215.1 Gemmatimonadaceae bacterium
CGTCAGGCGTCCGTTCCGCGGCGGCTCACGGCGATCACGCTCACGTTCGACCTTGAGGGCGAGGGCGTTTCCCTCGCGGCCGCCGAACGCGCGGTGTCACTCTCGCTGGGCAAGTACTGCTCGGTGGCGTCGTCGCTCGCACCAGACATCGCCCTCTCGGCGCGCGTCATCGTGAACGGCGCGGCAGGCGAGGTGCAACCGATCGCGGTCGGAACCGGCGACGCCGCGTAGGCCGATGCGTCGCGCTCAGTACGCGACCTTTTCCAGCTTGGCGCTCTGCATGATGGACGCCGCAATCTCCTCGATGGACTTCGTCGTCGAGTCGAACCACCGGATGCCGTGGCGGCGCATCAGCTGCTGCGCGGCCTCCACTTCGTAGCGGCAGTTCTCCAGTGACGCGTACGGGCTCCCTGGCCGCCGCGCCTCACGCACCCGCGCCAGTCGTTCCGGGCTGATGGACAGCCCGAACACCTTCTCGCGGTGCCGGTTCAGGTCGTCCGGCAGCCGATTCCGCTCGAAGTCCTCGGGAATGAGGGGATAGTTTGCCGCGCGCACGCTGAACTGCAGCGCCAGGTACAGGCTGGTCGGCGTCTTTCCGCTGCGCGATACCCCGACGAGTATGATGTCCGCCTGGTCCAGGTCCGCGGTGGACACGCCGTCGTCGTGCGCGAGCGCGTAGTTCACCGCGTCGATGCGCGCAGCGTAATCGCTGCTCGTGGCCACCTTCCGGGACTTTCCGATCGCATGCGACGAGCGGATCCCGAACTCGGCTTCCAGCGGCGCGATGAACGTCTCGAAGAACTCGAGCACGAGCGCGTCCGCCTCGCGCAATGCATTGGCCACCTCGGGATTCACCAGGGTCGAGACGACCACCGGCCGTACGCCGTCGGCCTCCCGCGCGGCCATGATCTGCGCCACGCAGTCCCTGGCCTTCTCCACCGAGTCCACGAACGGAATGCGAAGCTGGCGGAAGGTCATCCCCTCGAACTGGGACAGGAGGCTGTGTCCCAGCGACTCGGCGGTGATGCCCGTGCTGTCGGAGATGAAGAATACGGTGCGCTTGGTGGCCATGGCCCGGGGATTGCGTCTGGGGATATACGTTAGAATACCTGCAGGATCCCTGCCGTACAAATCCCTTGCGCGAACGACCGGCCCCATGAGCACCAGCACTTCGTCCTACGTGATTCCCTTCGAGCAGCTCCGCATGACCGACGTGGACAAGGTCGGCGGCAAGAATGCTTCGCTCGGTGAAATGATCAGCCAGCTCGCGGCGGCGGGCGTGCGCGTGCCCGGCGGGTTCGCCACCACGGCGACGGCCTTCCGCGACTTCCTGTCGCACCAGGGGCTGGACCAGCGGATCAACGCCGCGCTCGACGCGCTCAACGTGGACGACGTCATCGCGCTCGCCGACACCGGCGCGAAGATCCGGCGCTGGGTCATGGAGACGCCGCTGCCGCCCGCGCTCGAGGCCGAGCTCAAGGCGCATTATGACCGCCTCACAGCCGAGTCCGGCGATGGCGCCACGTTTGCCATCCGCTCATCGGCCACGGCTGAGGACCTGCCGGAAGCGTCGTTCGCGGGGCAGCAGGAGACGTACCTCAACATCCACGGCTACGAGAACGTGCGCACGGCGCTGCACGAGGTGTTCGCCTCGCTGTTCACCGACCGCGCCATCTCGTACCGCGCGCACAAGGGATTTGCGCACGCGGGTGTCGCACTCTCCGCCGGCGTCCAGCGGATGGTGCGCTCTGACGTCGGAGCGTCGGGCGTGATGTTCACGCTCGACACGGAGTCCGGATTCCCCGACGTCGTCTTCATCACGTCCAGCTACGGGCTTGGCGAGACGGTCGTGCAGGGCGCCGTGAACCCCGACGAGTTCTACGTGCACAAGCCCACGCTCGCGCTCGGCAAGCCATCCGTCGTGCGCCGCGGCCTCGGCTCCAAGCTCATCAAGATGGTGTTCACGGGCAGCACCGCGGCCGGGCGCAGCACGGAGACGGTGGACGTGCCGGAACCGGATCGCCATCGCTTCTCCATTTCCGACGCCGATGTGCTCGAGCTCGCGCGTTACGCGATGATCATCGAGCAGCACTACGGCCGGCCCATGGACATCGAGTGGGCCAGGGACGGGCAGGACGGCAAGCTGTACATCCTGCAGGCACGCCCCGAGACGGTGAAGTCGCATGCCGGGCGCGTGAGCGAGAAGTTCCGGCTCAAGCAGCACGGCAAGGTGCTGGCGAGCGGGCGCGCCATCGGCCAGAAGATCGGCGTCGGCCCGGTGCGCCTGGTCAAGAGCGCCGCGCAGATGGACCGCGTGAAGCCGGGCGACATCCTGGTCACCGACATGACCGACCCCAACTGGGAGCCGGTCATGAAGCGTGCAGCGGCCATCGTCACGAACCGGGGCGGCCGTACCTGCCACGCGGCCATCGTGGCGCGCGAGCTGGGCATCCCCGCCATCGTCGGCTGCGGCGACGCGACCAACACGCTCACGGAGGACGACGTCGTGACCGTGAGCTGCGCCGAAGGTGACACGGGATACGTCTACCGCGGCGCACTGGAGTACGAGGTCACCCGCAACGACGTGTCGCACCTGCCGGCGCTTCCCGCCAAGATCATGATGAACGTCGGCAACCCGGAGCTCGCCTTCGAGTTCGCGCAGATCCCGAATGGCGGCGTCGGGCTCGCGCGACTGGAGTTCATCATCAACAACGTCATCGGCATCCACCCCAAGGCCATCCTCGAGGTGGACCGCGGCCGTGCGAGCCTGCGCGAGGAGATCATGCGCCGGTCGCGCGGCTACGCGAGCCCGGAAGCGTTCTTCGTGGACAAGCTCGTGGAGGGCGTCGCCACCATCGGCGCCGCGTTCTATCCCAAGCCGGTCATCGTCCGCCTGTCCGACTTCAAGTCCAACGAGTACCGCAAGCTGCTGGGCGGCGAGCTGTACGAGCCCGAGGAAGAGAACCCGATGCTCGGCTTCCGCGGCGCCTCGCGCTACGTGGCCGACAGCTTCCGCGACTGCTTCGAGCTCGAGTGCCGCGCCATGAAGCGCGTGCGTGACGAGCTGGGCCTTACGAACGTGGAGATCATGATCCCGTTCGTGCGCACGGTGTCCGAGGCCAAGGCCGTCGTGGACCTGCTCGCCGGGCACGGGCTGGCGCGCGGGCAGAACGGGCTGCGGCTCATCATGATGTGCGAGATCCCGTCCAACGCACTGCTCGCCGAGGAGTTCCTGCAATACTTCGACGGCTTCTCCATCGGCTCGAACGACCTCACGCAGCTCACGCTTGGCATCGATCGCGACTCGGGGCTCGTGGCCCAGGGCTTCGACGAGCGCGACGCGTCGGTGAAGAAGCTGCTCTCGATGGCGATCTCCACCTGCAACCGCATGGGCCGCTACATCGGCATCTGCGGGCAGGGGCCGTCGGACCACGCCGACTTCGCGCAGTGGCTCATGGACGAGGGCATCCAGACCATTTCGCTCAACCCGGACACCGTGCTCGAGACGTGGGTCCGCCTGGGCGAGGCTCACGCCGCCGAGCGCATCCCCGTCGCGGCCAACTAGTGACCGTGCAGCACCGGGGCGGGCGTCACGCGACTCGCGTCCGCCCCGCTGTGCCCGTCACCGAGCACGCCGTGCAGGTCCTGGCCAAGGCAGTAGACGATTGACGTCGTCGCAATGGCGCAGGTGTGGTAGCGCCCCTGCTGGATCGCCGTCACGCGCAGCGAGTCGGGCAGCGGCATGCGCACGGCGCGCATCGGCGGCACGGTGTCACTCGCTGCAGACGCGACCCCGAACCGGCCCCACGCGTCCACGCCCCAGCACCACGGGACGCCGGCGGACGTGAGTCCGCAGATGGTGTCGTAGCTGCCGCTCAGCGACACCAGTGGATCGCCCGTCGTCGCGGTCATGGATGGCGCACCGCGACCGCTGGCGCCGCTGCCCGTGACATCCCAGCAGACCGTGCGCGTGTCCGTCGTCACGCCGCACGCCTGCAGGTTGTCGCCAGCCATCGTTGCGAGCGCCGGCGCGCCGCCAAGCGGCATCGGCTGCCACTCGAGCAAGGGCCCGCTCGCGCCCGATGTCCACGCCCAGTCCATGCAGAACGGCTGCGCCAGCACGTTCACCGCGCACACGGTCGTTCCACTCCGTGCAAGCGACGCGAACTGCGCGCCGCCTGACACGCTCGCCACGCGCGCGGCGCCCGACTGCGCCGTGCCCGCGCCCCAGCAGTAGATCGCCTCGTCGCGCGTGAGCGCGCACGCGGACCCGTACGACACGGCGATTGCCACGAACTTCGGGACGCCCGGCACCATCACCGGCTGCGCGCGTGGAGTCGTCGTGCCGTCACCGTCGGCGCCGAGCGCGTTCGAGCCCCAGCACCACGCGTCGCCGGACGTGGACAGCGCGCACGCGTCCTGGTCCCCGGCGGCCACGCTCGTGAAGGTGAGGTCGCGCGCCACCGGCGTCGCGATGGTACGGTCGTCCGTCGCTCCCGTGGCCAGCTCCCCGGAAGCGCCGTTCCCCCAGCAGAAGAGGTGGCCCGTCAGGTCCACCGCACAGGTGAACTCCATGCCCGCGGCCAGCGCCCGGGCGCGCAGCACCGGCAGGTGCGCCGTCGCGTGCGCGTGCACGGCGGCGCTCGCATCCAGGAATGACGCGCTCGCCACCTGCACGCCGGTGTCGGCGCCCAGCGTCCACGTCGCGCGCGCCAACCCCAGCGAATCCGTGTGCGGCACCGCGGGCGCCAGCGCCCCGCCCCCCGTGTCCACGCTGAAGTGCACGGGCACACCGGGCACCGGGTTGCCCCAGGTATCCAGCGCACGCACGGCGAGCGGCGCAGCGAGCGGCGCGGCCAGGCTGTCGTCCTGCCCATCGCCCGACACGAGCGTGAGCGACACCGGTGCCGCGGCCACGCGCGTCGCCACGAACGACACCGGCGGCTGCCCCTCCACGGTCGCTGTCGCCGTGTCCGTGCCCGTTGTGTGCGCCAGCGTCCACGACGCCGAGGCGAGCCCGCCGCCGTTGGTTCCCGCCGTCGCCGGGGCGATCGTCCCACCCGATGCATTGACGGCAAAGTGCACGGCGACGTTCGCTGCCGGCGCGCCCGAGGCGCCCAGCACGCGCACGGTGATCGTCACGGTGTGCGTGACGGTATCAACCAGCTCCGTCGGCGTGACCGCGGCGATGCTTGCCGCTCCCGCGGGCACCGGGGTCGTCGCCGGGACCGCGTGATCGCTGCACGCTGCCCCGGCCGATGCTGCTGCGAGCAGCATCAGCCGCCGCACGTCACGCCGAGCGATCACTTGCCGCGCAGCACCGCACCCGGCGTCATCCTGGCGTGCGGGGTGCCCGCGTCGCCATCGCCGAGCTGCCCGTTGTCACCCTGGCCCCAGCAGTAGGCGACGCCCGTCGTCGCGATGCCGCACGAAAAGTCCAGGCTCGCCTGCAGCGTCGTGAAGCGCATTCCCTGCGGCATCGCCAGAGCCGCGACGCGCTGCGACGGCACGCTCGGCATACCCGCTGTTCCCGCGCTCCAGCAGTACGGCACGCCGCTCGCTGACAGCGCGCACACCGACGAGAAGCCGCTGCGAATGGACACGAATCGCTCGGCCCCGGACACCTGCACCGTGGCCGCCTGCCCAATGCTCCACAGCGCCATCCGCTGCTGCGACATCATCCAGCAGTTCGCCACGCCGGACGTCGTCAGCCCGCACACCTGGTTCACCGAGCTCGCTGACGCGGTGACAGGCACCGCTCCCATGGCAGCGGGCTGCCACACGACCATCGTGGGGCCAGGCCCGTACACCTGCATGTCCACCACGCAGTACAACGTGTTCACGTTGGCGACGCCGCACGGATTGAAGCCGCCTGCCTGGATGGACTGGAACTGCACGGACGTCGTGACGAGCAGCGGGGAGGTAATGGTCCGGGCGTCGGAGCCGATCCCCCAGCAGTAGACGTACCCCACCTGTGTGCGGCCACAGGAGTATCCCGCGCCAGTGGTGACCTGCACGAACGGCATCGGCGCATTGACGCGCGTCGGCGTCCAGCGATCCGTCGTCGTGCCATCGCCCACCTGCCCCCACGCGTTCCACCCCCAGCAGTACGCGTCGCCCGTGGTGCTCAGCGCGCACGCGTGCGCGAACCCCACCGACACATCCGTGAACTGCACGTCGGCATGCACGGCGCGCGCAACGCCACGCGGCTGCTGCGTGCCATCGCCGAGCTGCCCCGAATCGTTGGCGCCCCAGCAGAAGACCTGCCCGGCCGACACCGCGCAGGCGAAGTCGTTCGCGCCGGTGGAGATTGCGGTGGCCTGCAGCACGGGCAGCGACGCCCAGGCGTGCACGGTCACCGGCGTCGCGGTGTTCGCGACCGCGGCCGTCATGGCCTGCGCGCCGGCGTCAGCACCGAGTGTCCAGCGCGTGGACGC
>DASZRI010000168.1:0-3756 GCA_035549215.1 Gemmatimonadaceae bacterium
CCGCTGCGCGTGCAATGCAGCTTGCGCCTGCGCGCCGGCTTGGTTGCGCAGCAGCGTGATCCGCGCGTTTGCGGCGTCGAGCTCGCGAGCGCGATCGCCCACACGCTGCGCCGCACGTCGCTGCGATGCGAGCCGGTCGACCAGATCAGCGGGGTTCCCGGACCGGAGCACGTCCGCCGCCGCAGCGAGTGGTCCGCCGCTCTCGTAGACGGCGCGCGCTTGCGCGGCGAGCGCGTCGTGCGCGGCGGCGGTTGATGCGCCGGCTTGGGCCACCGCATCCGTCGCGGCGCGCTGGGCGCTGATCGCCTCGAGGGCCTCGCCCTCCGCGCGGTCGTAGGCCTCGGCTGCAGCATCGGCGCGCGCCTGCGCCGCGTCGAGGGCCTGCCGCAGCGCCGTCGCCTTCGCGGCCAGATCGTTGACGCTGGTCGCCGGCCGGGTCCAGGTCGGGCTCGGTGTAGCGCTGCTCCAGTCAGTCACGACGGACCCCGCCGTGGCGAACAACGCGACACTCAGCGCCAGTGCCCACGCGTTGCGGCAGGCGGCCACCGCCCTATGCCCGGTCAGCACCTTCCCCTCTTCGGCCTACACTCCTACGATCTGTAGTAGGACCGAACTTGGATCTTGCAGGAGGAGGACCGATGCGCCGACGGGGCGAGCCCGACGAGGGGGCGGCGCACCTCACTGCCGCCGAAGCCAAGAAGGAAGCTCGCCGCGCCCAGCTAGTCCGTCAACGCAAGCTGATCCGCCGGGGAAAGGTCCTCATGTGTGTCGGCGGGCTGATGGCGATCGTCCACCTCTTGACCCACTTCGACCTGTTCGGACGGCAGCCCTCCGGCGTGGTTGACCTGACCGTCGGGTATCCCATGGCGATGATCATCTTCGCCGGCGGCGCCATCCTCGCCGGCCAGTGACCGGCGACGTTCGCCCCGACGTGGCCCCCGGACACGCGCTGGGCCCCTTTCGCTCTCTCGGTTCACTCGAGGGCGCGGTCATGGAGATCGCATGGTCGGCAGACCGCCCACTGTCGGTCCGTGACGTCATCGGTCGCCTCGATCCGGACCGTCGCCTCGCCTACACCACGGTGCTGACCGTCATGGACAAGCTGCGACGCAAGGGATGGCTGCTGCGGACCACGGGTGAGGGCCGGGCCCACCTCTACGCACCTGCGGAGACGCGCGATGTGCTCGCGGCCCGTCTGATGCGCGAAGCGCTGGGCAGCGGCGCCGACCACCACGCGACGCTCGCGTTTTTCGTTGCCGGGATCGGCGCGGAGGAAGCCCAGGCGCTGCGGGGGCTGCTCGACGAGAACGATCCCGGCTCATGATCCTCGCAGGCCCGTTGTGGGGTTACGCGCTCGTCCTCGCGTTGGCCGGCCCCGCAATCCTCACCCGCGCGCGGTGGACCTCCCGCGCCCCGATGTGGGGCGTCCTCGCCTGGCAATCGCTCGTCGTATCGATCATCGCCGCGACGGTGCTAGGAGCACTCGCGCTCGTCATCCCCTCGGACCACTACCGCGATGGGATAGCGCACCTGCTGCGGGCCTGCACGACCGCACTCACCGCGCGCTTCGGACCCAGCGACGCCATCGCCGCATGGTTCGGCCTCGCCGTGGCGGGGACGATCGTCGGATCGCTGACCGTTGCGACGCTCGCGACCATGCTGGTGACCGCGCGCGCCCGCCGGCGCCACCAAGCCGCCCTGGACCTCGTGGCCGTGCGAGCGGCCCATCCCGCCATGCGTCTGTTGCCCGATAGCCGCGTCATCGGTTACTGCCTTCCCGGACGTGCCCCTCGCGTCGTCATCAGCACGGGCGCCGTGGCGACGTTGCGAGCGGACGAGCTGAACGCCGTCGTCCAGCACGAGCTGGCCCATCTCCGTGGCCGTCACCACCTCCTGGTGATCGCTGCCCTGATCCCACGCCGTGCGTTCGGCGGGATTCGGGTCTTCGCACAGGCCCACCGCGAAGTAGCGCGTCTCGTCGAGCTACGGGCAGACGACGTCGCTGCGCGCAGCTGCGGGCGACCTGCGTTGGCGCGGGCCATCGTGCGCATGGCGACCGCTGCAACTCCCGCGGCCGAGGTGCTGAGCAGCTCGGGAGGCTCCGTCGTGCAACGCGCTCGACGGATGGCCGGCCCAACGCTTGGCCTCGGCGTGGGCGGTCAGGGAGTCGCGACGATCAGCATTCTTGCGCCAGTGGTCCTGCCGATCGTGCTGCTCGCCGTCCCGCTGGCCGGCGTGTTCTCCGCGACCTCGTGCCCGCTAACCTGAACCACCGGCCGGGCTGGGCCGAGGGCTGTGCCGGTCGCATGGGCGGAACGGATCGCTAGGAGCGCACGACACGTTCCGCGACCATGACGTTCTGGTGATACGTCGTCTGCTCCGGACTGAGCCAGCGAACGGCGAACCCGGCCTGGGTGGCATGGCGTGCGAGGTCCGCGCGGGCATGGGCGTGCATCAGGACGTCGGCCACTTGATCGACCACCCAGTCCTCATCGTGCCGGCGGCGCAGGAGCAGCTGCGAAGCGACGTAACTGTCGGCGTCGACCCAATCCCAAGTCTGCAAGGCGACAGTTTCCCCGTCGCGAGTGCAGCTCCGATGTGGCGCCGAGATCGCCGGCCGGGCACGGCGGTGCCGGTCGTAGTCGCGCAGTGACAGGACCAACAGTCCCGCCGGACGTAGGCGCGCAGCCATGCTGGTGAACGTGCGAGTGAGGTCGTCCGGACGCACGTGGGCGATGGAGTTGTCACAGCAGATGACTGCGTCGAACGTTCCGAGCCGATCGGGTAGCGAGCGCATGTCGCACACCGCGGTGTCGAGGTGCACTCCGCGACCGAGCGCCTCGGCCGCAGCGCGGTCGAGTGCGGCGGAGCTGAGGTCGGTTGCGGTCACGTGATAGCCGCGCGCCGCGAGCCCGAGCGCCTGCGTGCCGATGCCCGCGGCACAGTCCAGCACGCGCGATCCTCGGGGTACCCGGTCCGCGATCAGCGCCTCGAGCACGCGCGCCTGGCGGTCGACAGCGCCGTCCCAGTCGCTGATCGCGGCGGCGTAGCTCGGTGCCAGCAAATCGTAGAACTCGCGAACTGTTGCGCCTCGCCCGCGCAGCTGCGCTTCGGGACGGTCCAGGTCGGGCGAGTCGGAGTCGGTCGCGTGTCGCACGAAGCTCCTCACGGTGAGCGCGGCTCGCTCTCGAACGAGCCATCTACTACGAAGAGTAGTAGATTCTGCTCCGTGCACCCCGAGGGAACGAGCTCGCTGGGGCTCGTATGGCTCGGCCTGGTCGTCGTCGTGGGACTCGTGCTTCATGTGCGTGGCCTGGCCGGGCTCCCGTCGCTGTCGTTGCGTCGGCGCCGCCGGTCGAGGGTCGTCGCTGCGCGCCTGGCTGCGTGCGCGCCGATCCATCCGGAGCTGTCGTCGCACTCGTCGGCGAACGTTCGGTTGATCACGCTTCCGCTCGGCGCACCGCGGGCATCGCCACGATCAGACGGGTCGCGAGAGAGAAGTCCGCGCCTGCGGACGGTGGAATGGTGCTGAACTGCATCGCCCTCAGCCTCGGTGTGCTGCTCATGGTTCTCCTTGGCGTCGCGCCGGTGTTCGGGGACTGGCATTGACCCAGTCCACGCGGCGTCGGGGTACGCGGCACCGCTTGCCGTGGCGTCGCGCGGTGTCGGCGGGATTCGCGACGGTGGCGTTGACCAGCGCATGCGCCGGCTCCACCATGGCTGCCCGAGGAGCTCTCCCGCTCAACGCGCAGCCGC
>DASZRI010000169.1:0-6064 GCA_035549215.1 Gemmatimonadaceae bacterium
TATGCGGCGGTGGCCGCGCTTGATCCGGATGAGGGGGCGCAGCGCGTGGCCAACCTGCGGAAGCTGCTGCGCATTGCAGGCGAAGGATCGGACCTCTCGGTCGGCGAATTCCTGCGCGACGTGGATGCGCGCGTGGAGCGCAAGGATCGCGAGGCGAACGCGCGGTTGCACGGCGAGCGCGCCGATGTCGTGACCATCACCACCGTTCACGGCGCGAAGGGACTGGAGTGGGACGTGGTCTTCTGGTGCGACACGGTGTATGAACCGAAGCCGCGACGCGACGGGTTCCTGGCGGGGCGTGACATTGTCCGCGTCAAGGACGAAGAAGCGGGTGGGCGTGAGGCACTCGACGGTGATGCGTCGGCGAGCTCCATGGATGAGGGAGTGGAGGGTGAAGGCAAGACAGAGCCGGCAGATCCCGACCACGACGCGCTGAGCCAGCAGCTGAAGGCCGAAGCCGAGGCCGAGGCGCGGCGACTGTGGTACGTGGCGATGACGCGAGCGAAGCAGCGCCTGATCGTATCTGGAATACCGCTGGGCAAGCCCAGGAAGGCACCAACGGCGGCGCGGCGACTTCGCGAGCGTCTCGGAGGATTGACGCCGGAAGCGGACGCAGTGGAATACCATGCCGCGGACAAGACACCGTATCAGGCGACCGTGGTCGATGTGCTCGGTGTCGCGCTGGACGTCAAGGATGGGGCACCGCCACCGCCCGCACCGGCTGCTCCCCCGGATATCGTGCTTCCACCAACGCGCGTCGTCGCGCCCATTGGCGCACGGCGCCTGTCGGCGTCACAGCTCATGGCGTTCGCGCACGAGCCGGCGCAGTGGTGGACGCAGCGCGTGCTGCAGCGCGACGCCACGGCGGAGGGTGATACGCGCCGGGCGCGTGCGGCAGCGATCGCGACGGGCGTCATCGTGCACGAGGTGCTGGAGCGGCTCGGCTACGACGAGGCGGACGTCGATACCCTGATGGAAGACGCAATCGCGACGCACGACGATGGCGCGCCAGCGGCCGACACCCGCGCGGGCGCCGCCTACCGGGAGCGGATCCGCCAGCGAATCGCCGATGCGGTCGCGTCGCCGGTGTGGCAGGACGTGAGCCAGATGCCGAACGTGAGGCGCGAGCTGCCGTTCACCCGCGTGCGCGGCGATGGCAGCGTCATCAACGGGGCAATCGACCTGGTCGCGCGTGCGGGCGAGTCGGCGCACATCGTCGACGTCAAGACAACCACGGCTGAGGGCGCGACGCTCGCGGAACGGTACGCGGTGCAAGCGGCCGTCTATGCGGACGCCGTACGGGCGATCGGAGGCGCCAGCGACGTGAAGTTCGCGCTGCTGGCCGTGCCCGGCGGCACCGCGGTCGAGGTTGCGACGGACACGGATGTCGACGCGCTGATCGGGCGGCTGCGGGGGTGGGGCGCGAGCGACGACACAGGAGATCGGCAATGAGCGATCAGGGAGCGACCGCCCGCCACCTCGTCGCGGTCTGGAACCCGTCGTACGCGCGCAACGCGATGGAGGAGCACCTGGCCGTGCTGCTGCGGCTGGCGACGGAGCACGCAGCGGGCCGTGCGGGTGACGACGAGGTCTACGTGTGGTGGGGACGCGTGCGGTCCGTGCACCGGCGCACGCCGTTGGCGCATATCGAGGACCTGCAGGCGCTGGACGCGACGCTGGACGAAGACGATGCGCCCGAGACGCATCTGTACCTGACCGACTACCAGTCGCTCTACGTCGGCGACCTGGGCGAGATCCACTGGGGCGACCTGCCTCAAACCGAGCGCGCGCACGTGCCGGGCTACTACGCCGAGGATCGGCTGGAGTGCGACTGCTGGTTCAAGCTGTGGGACATCCGGCGCCTGGTGGCGGATGACATCTTCGCGACGATCCAGGAGCTGAAGCAGCTCCGGAACATCCACTATCACGACCAGCCGGTGTCGCTCTATGGCGGGATGGTGGACCTGCCGCTGATCGTCACGCGTCCGGACGGGGCCCGGTTCTTCGACGAGCACGAGCGCGATGTCGTGGCGGATGCGTACACGTGGGCGCAGTTCGACGCGCAGATGGGCGCGGGGCTCATGGCGGTCGAGCGGGCCCTGTGCGACGACCTGCTCGGCGAGCGTGTCTGGGGCGCGCTGGATCCGGCCGTCCGCACATTCATCGCCACCGCCGAGAAGGTCTATCGCGATCACCGCAACGATGCGTCGTTCGACTTCGCGCCCGTGCTCGGCAGCTTCGGGAAGGCGATCGAAGTGCAGGTGGCGTCTCTGCTGCGCGCCGTCCTTCCGCGCATCCCGCGTTCGGTACGCCTGATGAACGTAGATGGCCAGACGATCGACCTCGCGGAGCGGCGGTCATGGAGCCTCCACGAGGCGGTGCAGGTGCTCGCGGGCGACCAGGCGCGCAATCGCGCGCTCGCGGACGCGGTCCAGAATGGCGCGTGGTTCACCGGGCAGTTTCCCGCGGTGCTGGACGCGTTCCGCCTCGACCGCAACGAGGCCACGCACGCGAGTCGCATCGATCGCCGCACGGCGACCTCCTGGCGAAATCGGCTGCTGGGCGTGGGCTGCGTCGGGGAGTTCGTCGAACTGTCGCGCGTGAAGCTGAAGTAGGCACGGCGAGCGCGCTATCGCGGGATCAGCGCGCCTGCCCTCAGTACGATAGCCCGTTGAAGTACCCCCACCCATAATTGCACCAGCACGTCATGACCACCGAATCCCTCCTCCTCGCCCTCAACGTCGCACTGGGGCTCGTCGTCCTCGTCGTGCTCCTCCTGCGCCGTCCACCGGCGCCTGACCTGTCCAGCCTCGCGGCGCGCGCCGACGTCGAACGCGTGGAGCGTTCGGCGCGCGAGGGCACGAGCGAGGTCCGCGATGCCATGACGAAGGCGCTCGAGGCGTTCGGCGAGCGGGTCGAGAAGCTCTCCGACCGCAACGAACTCCGGCTCAACGCCATCCGCGACACGATGGACGGCCGCCTGCGCGCGCTGCAGGAGGACAATGCGCAGAAGCTGGAGCAGATGCGCGTCACAGTGGACGAGAAGCTCCAGAGCACGCTGGACCAGCGCTTAACCGAGAGCTTCAAGCTCGTCAGCGATCGGCTGGAGCAGGTGCATCAGGGGCTTGGCGCCATGCAGGCCCTGGCCGAGGGGGTCGGCGACCTGAAGAAGGTGCTGACCAACGTGAAGACGCGCGGAACGTGGGGGGAATTCCAGCTCGGCGCGCTGCTCGAGCAGGTGCTCACGCCCGACCAGTACGCGGCGAACGTCTCGACCACGGGCAATGGCCGGGAGATGGTGGAGTTCGCGGTGAAGTTCCCGGGCGACGGCGGCGACGAGGACTATGTCTGGCTGCCGATCGACTCGAAGTTTCCGATGGAAGACTACATGCTGCTCATGGATGCGTACGATCGCGGGGACGGTGCGGCCGCCGAGCGGGCCGGAGCCGCCCTGGAGGCGCGCGTGCGCAGTTGCGCGCGGGACATCCGCGAGAAGTACGTCGCGCCGCCGCGCACGACGGACTTTGGCGTCCTGTTCCTGCCCACCGAAGGGCTGTACGCCGAGGTGCTGCGCCGCCCCGGGCTGACGGAGCGGCTGCAGATGGAGTACCGCATCACGGTAACCGGGCCGACGACGCTGGCGGCGCTGCTCAACAGCCTGCGCATGGGCTTCCGGACGCTGGCGATCCAGAAACAGTCGAGCGAGGTGTGGAAGGTGCTCGGCGGCGTCAAGGCGGAGTTCACGAAGTTCGGTGGAGTGATGGACAAGGTCCAGAAGAAGCTGCAGGAGGCGACGAACGCGGTGGAGAGCGTCTCCACGCGCGCTCGCGTGATGCAGCGGAAGCTGAACAAGGTGGAAGCGGTGCAGGAGGTGGGGCAGTTGCCGGCGGACGCGGACGCGGCCGCGGCGGCGCTCGGCCCCGGCGACCGCGAAGGGACCTTGCCCGACGACGCGTTCGCGGACGAGGCATAGGCACGGAGCGGATTCATTCCCGCGCGGAGCAGGGAGCATGTCCAGGCAGCGTGCCCGGACCGGCGTACGCCGGCTGATTCTTTCGATGACGTGGGCGGCCGCGCTTGGATTTCCGCACGCCCTTCGCGCCCAGCATGGCGGCCGCCTGGCCGGCACCGTCACGGATTCGCTCGGCGTGCCGCTTGCCGGGGTCGAGGTCACCATCATTGAGGGTGAACGCCGGGCGCGGACGGACAGCGCGGGCCGGTTCGTGTTCGCGGTCCTCGACGCCGGCGTGTATCACGTATCGCTCCGCCGCATCGACTATCGCCCGATCACCGGGACGGTGCACATCGCGGACGGCGACTCGATCGACCTGCGGCTGCGCATGGGCCTCGTGGCATCCCGCCTCGACACGGTCCACGTCCGCGCCCGGACGCACATCGACATGCTCGATGCGTTCGAGCAGCGGCGCGCCACCGGCGTGGGGGTCTTCATTGCCCGCGAGACGCTGCGGTCGCTGGATGCATGGACCCTGCCGGACATCATCGTCGCGCGCACGACGCGGGTGCAGGCGGTGCGCCTGATTGCCGGCGGGTACGCGGTCGCGAGCACGCGGCCCAGCACGAGCATGAGCCGGAACTGTCCGTCTGCCCCGATCTGCTACATGAGTGTCTGGCTGGACGGACAGCAGGTGTACGATCCCGATCGCGGCGATCCGCCCTACGACCTGAGCGGGATGCGCGCCGAGGATGTCGAAGGGGTGGAGATCTACCGCAGCCCCGCGGAGACGCCGACCGAGTTCACGGGCACCGGCGCCTCCTGCGGCGTGATCGTCATCTGGTCGCGCGACCCGAATCGCCGGCCGTAGGGATTCGCGAAGGGACGGCGCGGGTGGTGGTCCGTGCGCGCAAGCCCGATGTGAGGGAATGCCCGACCGCTTCGCGCAAGACAGTTGTGTGCCGCGCGCGGCCCGGTGCTGCACATCCTTGCACGCTCTTCACACGCGCGACAATTTTTTTTCCGAGCGTCGTCCCGGCCACTTCCCCTGCATTCCGTTGTGAACCGAACACCAAATTCCGCAGACGCAGCGCCGGCACCGCCCGCTGCGCTGTTCGAGGCGATCCTCGCGCGGGCCCCGATCGGCTTCGCCCTGATCGATCGATCGTTTCGATACTTGTGGGTCAATGATGCGTTCCTGGACATCTACGAGCTTCCGGCCGAGCCGCTGATCGGCAAGCGCGTCCAGGATGTGATTCCCTCGCTCTGGCCCGAGATCGAACCGCGGTACGAGCGCGTCCTGCGTGGAGAGTCCATCTCGAGCCTGGATGTCACGGCGACGCTCTCCGTGCACGGAGGGCCGCCGCGACATTTCATCGTCTCCCATTTTCCGGTGCGGATCAGCGGCGAGATCGTGGGCATCGGCGTCATCATCAATGACGTCTCGGAGCGCGAGGAGGCGCGTGAGGCGCTTGCGGTGCGCAACAATCTCTATGCCATGCTTGCGCACACGAATCGCGCCGTCAGCCAGAGCCGGACGACGGGCGAGCTGTTCGACGCGATCTGCCGCATCGCGGTCACGGCCGGGAAGTTCACGTGCGCGTGGATCGGCGTGCGGGACGGAACGGTGGTCCGGCAGGTGGCGCGCGCGGGTGAGGACCAGGGATACCTCGATGCGCTCGTGATCTCGCTGGAGCCCACGGATCCCAGGTCGCAGGGACCGACCGGGCAGAGCTTCCTCACGGGCCGGCCATGGGTCGTGAACGACTTCGTCGCCTCGGCCGCAACGAAGCCGTGGCACGAGGCGGCGAGGCGCGTGGGGTTCGGGGCGTCGGCGACCTTCCCGTTGTTCGAGCGCGGCCAGGTTGTGGCGGTGCTCACGGTGTACGCCGGCGAGGCCGGCTTCTTCACGGACGACCTCGTGTCGGCGCTCAATGAGATCACGCCCAGCGTGTCGTTTGCGCTGAACCGCTTTGCGGACGAGCGGGACCGGGAGCGCGAGCAGGAAGCGCTGCGGCTGCGCGACCGCGCGATACAGGCCGCGGCGCAGGGCATCATCATCGCGGATACGCGCGGGGAGGACAACCCGCTGGTCTACGCGAGTCCCGGCTT
>DASZRI010000170.1:0-10274 GCA_035549215.1 Gemmatimonadaceae bacterium
GTGGGGCGCGGCGCTCCCGTTCCTCGCTGGGTGTTCCAAGAAGGCGGATCCCAAGCCACGTCCCCCGGTTACGGTGTCGGTGGCAGTCGCCACGCGCGCGGACGTCCCCTACATCATTGACGCAAACGGCGTGGTCACGCCCATCCAGTCGGCGGCGGTGTCGGCGCAGGTGGACGGGATCGTGACCCGCGTGGCGTTCGAGGAAGGGCAGGAGGTGGCCAAGGGCCAGGTCCTGTTCCAGGTGGACCCGCGCCCGTACGAGGCCGCGTACGAGCAGGCCCGGGCCGCGTACTCGCGCGACTCTGCCTCGGCCGCCAACGCCCGCAGCGAGCGAGACCGCTACCGCAAGCTGGTGAGCAGCGGCGTCATCACGTCCGAGGAGGCGGAGTCGCGCGAGACCACCGCGGCCACGGCGGACGCGACGCTGCGGGCCGATGCGGCCATGGTGGCCACGGCCAGGTTCAACCTCGACAACACCACGATCCGGGCCCCCATCTCCGGCAAGACCGGAAGCCTGCTGGTCCGCGTCGGCAACCTGGTGCACTCCGGCGGCGCCCAGCCGCTGGTCGTGATCAACCAGATCCGCCCGATCACCGTGCGGTTCGCCGTGCCGTCGTCGGAGCTGTCCAACCTGCTCCACTACGCGCCGCGCGGCGGCCTGCCGGTCACCGCGGTGCCGGGTGGCGGCAGCACCGGTGCGTCGCCGCTCGACTCGTCGCTCAGGAAGTCGACGGCTCCGGAAGCGTCGGCACTTGCGCAGGCGCTGGCCGCGCAGCGCGGCGGGGCCACGAACCTCGAGCAGGGCACGCTGAGCTTCATCGACAACGCGGTGGATACCACCACGGGCACGGTGCAGCTCAAGGCGACGTTCGACAACAAGGACGGCGCGCTGTGGGCTGGCCAGTTCGCATCCATGCGGATGCGCCTCTACACGGAGAAGGGCGCCCTGGTGGTCCCCGCGCCAGCGGTGGTCACGGGCCAGCAGGGCACGTACGTCTACACGCTCGACGCGGATGACAAGGCGGTGCAGCATCCGGTGGCGGTGGAGCGCACGGCCGACGGCCTGGCGATCATCTCCGCCGGGATCGCGGAGGGCGATCGCGTTGTGACCGAGGGTCAGTCGCGGCTCACGCCTGGGGCCAAGGCCAGCCTGCGCGCCCTGGGTGACCAGCCCGACAGCGCACAGGGCGGGGCGCGCCGAGGGGGCGGCCGCCAGGGTCGTGGCGGGCGCGGTCGCGGCGGATGAGCCCCACGTCGCTGTTCATCCGCCGGCCCGTGATGACCACGCTGCTGATGATCGGCATCGTGGTCTTCGGGATCTTCGCGTACCGCAAGCTGCCGGTCAGCGACCTGCCGATCACGGACTCGCCGAGCATCGGCGTGGGCGCGAGCCTGCCCGGCGCCAGCCCGGAGACGATGGCGGCCACGGTCGCGACGCCGCTCGAGAAGGCGTTCTCGGCCATCGCGGGCATCGACGAGATCACGTCGAACAGCTCGCTGGGCTCGACGGGCATCAGCCTCACGTTCTCGCCCGACCGGAACATCGACGCGGCGGCGCAGGACGTGAACGCGGCCATTTCGCAGGCCATGGCGGCGCTCCCGGCGAACATCCAGCCGCCGTCCATGCACAAGCAGAACCAGGCGGCGGCGCCGATCCTCTTCCTCGCGCTCACGTCGTCGGTGCTCCCGCTGCAGCAGGTGGACGAGTACGCGGAGACGGACATCGCGCAGCGCCTCTCCATGGTGGAGGGCGTCGCCCAGGTGTCGGTGTGGGGCTCGATGAAGTACGCCGTGCGCGTGGACATCGACCCGGTGAAGCTGGCCGAGCGGAACATCGGCGTCTCGCAGGTCACGGCCGCCATCCGCAACAACAACGTGATGCTGCCCACGGGCGTGCTCTATGGCCGCAAGCGGACGCTCACGGTGCAGGCCACGGGCCAGCTCACGGACGCGACCCAGTTCCGCCAGCTCATCATCGCCTATCGCAACGGCGCCGCCGTGCGGCTGGGCGACGTGGCGACCGTCCTCGACGACGTGCAGAACAACAAGGGCGCGAGCTGGCTGAACGACGAGCGGTCCATCGGGCTGGCGGTGATGCGCCAGCCGGGCGTGAACACCGTGCAGGTGGCGGATCGCGTGAAGGCGGCGCTGGCCGAGATCGAGCGCGGGCTGCCGCCGACGGTGCACGTGCACGTGCAGTACGACCGCTCCGTGTCCATCCAGAATTCCGTGCAGGACGTGAAGTTCTCCCTCGCGCTGGCGCTCGCGCTCGTGGTGATGGTGATTTTCCTGTTCCTGCGCAACGTCGTGGCCACGCTGATCCCGAGCCTCACGCTGCCGATGTCCATCGTCGGCACGTTCTCGATCATGGCGCTGCTCCATTTCAGCGTGGACAACCTGTCGCTGATGGCGCTCACGCTCGCCGTGGGCTTCGTGGTGGACGATGCGATCGTGATGCTCGAGAACATCGTGCGCCACCTGGAGATGGGAAAGCCGCCGATGCGCGCGGCGCTCGAGGGGTCGCAGGAAGTGGCATTCACGATCCTGTCCATGACGCTCTCGCTGGCGGCGGTGTTCATCCCCCTGGTGTTCATGGGGGGCCAGATCGGCCTGCTGTTCCGCGAGTTCGCGATCACCATCAGCGTCGCGATCCTCGTGTCGGGCGTGGTGTCGCTGACCCTCACCCCGATGCTGTGCAGCCGCCTGCTCAAGCCGATGCACGAGGAGCGCCACGGCCGGTGGTTCAACCTCACCGAGCAGGCGTTCCAGCGCTCGCTGCGCGCGTACGAGGACAGCCTGGACTGGGTGATGCGCCATCGCCCGTATGCACTGGCGTTCTCCGTGGTCATCCTCGTGCTCACGGGCGTGCTGTTCGTCGCCGTGCCCAAGGGACTCTTCCCGGCCGATGACACCGGCCAGCTCAACGGCACCACCGAGGCGGCACAGGGCACGTCGTTCCCCGAGATGGTCCGCCTGCAGAAGATCGCGATGGCGCGGCTGGCCAGGGACACCAACATCGCGTCGTTCACGTCCTCGGTCGGCGGGGGCTTCGGCTCGTCCAACCAGGGGCAGCTCAACGTCACGCTCAAGCCTGCGGGGCAGCGCCCGCCGGCGGACGTGATGGTGAACGAGCTCACGCGCCGCCTCTCCGGCATCCCCGGCCTCGCGGTGTACTTCCAGAATCCGCCGGCGATCCGCTTCGGCGGCCGGTCGGCCAAGGCGCAGTACCAGTTCACGCTCGAAGGCAACAACATCGACACGCTGTACGCCGAGGCCGGCAAGCTGATGGCCCGCATGCAGCAGATGCCGCTGCTGACCAGCGTCACGTCCGACCTGCTCAACCGCGCGCCGATCCTGCAGGTGCACATCGACCGCAACCGCGCGCTGGCCCTCGGCGTGACGCCGGCCTCCGTCGAGCAGGCGCTGGCCGACGCATTCAACCAGCAGCAGGTGTCCACCATCTACACGCCCACGAACGAATACTGGGTCGTGATGGAGGCGGTGCCCGAGGCGCAGGTGGACGCCAACGCGCTCAAGCGGTTCTACGTCTCCGCGCCCGGGGGGCGCGAGATCCCGCTCTCGGACGTCGCGTACTTCGAGCACACGGTCGGCCCGCTCAGCGTCGCGCACTCGGGGCAGATGGCCTCGGTCACGATCTCGTTCAACCTCGCGCCGAACGTCGCGCTCGGCGCCGCGGTGGATGCCGTCAACCGGCTGGCCCACCAGACCCTGCCGGCGTCGATCACCGGACAGTTCTCCGGCACGGCGCAGGCGTTCGAGGCATCGCAGAAGGGGATGGGGATCCTGTTCGTGATCACCGTCTTCATCATCTACATCATCCTCGGCATCCTGTACGAGAGCTTCATCCACCCGGTGACCATCCTCACCGGCCTGCCGTTCGCGGCCTTCGGCGCGCTGCTGGCGCTGTTCGTCACGCGCGTGGAGCTCGACGTGTACGGCTACGTCGGCGTCATCATGCTCGTCGGCATCGTGAAGAAGAACGCGATCATGATGATCGACTTCGCGATCGCCGCCGAGCGCGAGGACGGCCTCACGCCGGCGCAGGCCATCGTGCGCGCGGCCAGCGTCCGCTTCCGGCCGATCATGATGACCACCGTGTCGGCCATCGCAAGCACGCTGCCCATCGCCATCGGCGTGGGCGCCAGCGCCGCCTCGCGCCGCCCGCTCGGCGTGGCCGTCGTCGGCGGCCTCGCCTTCTCCCAGGTCGTGACGCTCTACGTCACGCCGGTCTTCTACACGTACCTCGACGAGCTGCAGGGCTGGGCGGGTCGTGTGTTCGCGCGCGCCAGCGACGCGGCCACCGGCCCCGGGCCGCATGCTGCGCCCGCCGCGGGCGACTGACGCATGAATTTCACGACCCTGTTCATCAAGCGGCCCGTCATGACGACCCTCGTCATGGTGGGCATCCTCGTGTTCGGCATCGTCGCCTACCGCCAGCTCGCGGTCAGCGACCTCCCGAACGTGGACTTCCCGACCATCACCGTGAGCGCGACGCTGCCGGGCACCAGCCCGCAGACGATGGCGGCCACGGTCGCGACGCCGCTCGAGAAGCAGTTCTCGACGATCGCCGGCATCGACAACATGACGTCCACGTCCAGCCTCGGGCAGACGCAGGTCGTCATCCAGTTCGCGCTCGACCGCGACATCGACGCCGCGGCGCAGGACGTGCAGGCTGCCATCGCACAGACCGTGCGCAGCCTGCCGCAGGGCATCGTGCCGCCGTCGTACCAGAAGTCGAACCCGGCCGACGCGCCCATCCTCACGCTCGCCCTCACGTCCACGCAGGTGCCGCTTTCCGCCCTCGACGAGATCGGCGAGACCACGCTGGCGCAGCGGCTGTCCATGGTCGGCGGCGTGGCGCAGGTGCTCGTGTACGGCGCGCAGAAGTACGCCGTGCGCGTGGAGCTCGACCCGTCGCAGCTCGCCACGCGCGGCATCGCGCTCGAGGACGTGGCCACCGCCATCTCGAGCCAGAACGTCAACATGCCCACCGGCGTGCTGTGGGGGCCCAAGACCGCCCTCACCGTGCAGGCCACCGGGCAGCTCGCGGACGCCGGCGCCTTCCGCGACGTGATCGTCGCCTATCGCAACGGCGCCCCCGTGCACCTGAGCGAGGTCGGCCAGGTCACGGACGACGTGCAGAACGACAAGACGGCCAGCTGGTACAACGGCGAGCGCGCGATCGTCCTCGCCATCCAGCGCCAGCCGGGCACCAACACCGTGGACGTCGCCAATCGCGTGAAGGCGGCCATCGCGCGCCTGCAGGCCGAGGTGCCGCCCACCGTGAAGGTGTCCACGCTGTACGACCGCTCGGCCACCATCCAGGCCTCGGTGGACGACGTCACCTTCACGCTCGAGCTCACGCTGGCGCTCGTCGTGCTGGTGATCTTCCTGTTCCTGCGCAACCTGTCGGCCACGATCATCCCGAGCATGGCGCTGCCGATGTCCATCATCGGCACCTTCTCGGTGATGTACCTGCTGCACTACAGCCTGGACAACCTGTCGCTGATGGCGCTCACGCTCGCCGTGGGCTTCGTGGTGGACGACGCGATCGTGATGCTCGAGAACATCGTGCGCCACCTGGAGATGGGAAAGCCGCGCATGCAGGCCGCCGTGGATGGCGCCGCCGAGGTCGGCTTCACCATCCTCTCGATGACGTTCTCGCTGGCCGCCGTGTTCATCCCGTTCCTGTTCATGGGCGGGATCATCGGCAAGCTGTTCCACGAGTTCGCCGTCACCATCGGCGTCGCCATCCTCGTCTCCGGCTTCGTGTCGCTCACGCTCACGCCGATGCTCTCCAGCCGCTTCCTGCGCGCCGAGCACGAGCGGACGCACGGGCGCTTCTACCAGGCGACCGAGCGCTTCTATGATTGGCTGCTCGGCATCTACGAGCGGACGCTCGCCTGGGTCATGGCCCGCCGCCGCGGGACGCTCGTGTTCTCGTTCGTCACGCTGGTGGTCACCGGGTACATGTTCTGGGCCATCCCCAAGGGCCTCTTCCCCACGGATGACACCGGGCAGCTCCTGGCCACCACCGAGGCTTCGGAAGGCATCTCGTTCGACGCGCTGACGCAGCGGCAGCAGCAGGTGGCCGCCGTCGTGGCGCAGGATCCCGACGTGCGCGCCGTCACGTCGTCGGTGGGTACCACTGCGGCGGCCAACCAGGGCCAGCTCACGATCGACCTCAGGCCGATCACCGAGCGCAAGCGCAGCGCCGACGAGATCGCGCGCGACCTCACCCGCGCCGTCGCCAGCGTGCCCGACATCGCGGTGTTCATCCAGAACCCGCCCGCCATCTCCATCGGCGGCCTCGCCTCCAAGAGCCTCTATCAGTACACGCTGCAGAGCGGCGACATCGCCGCCCTCGACAGCTCGGCGCGCGCGCTCGAGGGGCAGCTTCGCGAGCTCCCCGCGCTCACCGATGTCACGAGCGACCTGCTGATCAACAACCCGCAGGTTACCGTCGAGATCGACCGCGAGAAGGCCGGCCAGCTTGGCGTGTCCGCGGCCGAGATCGAGAACACGCTGTACGACGCGTTCGGCCAGCGGCAGGTGTCCACCATCTACACGTCCACCAACGAGTACTGGGTCGTGATGGAGCTGCTGCCCGAGTTCCAGCAGGACGTGGACGCGCTTGGCACGCTGTGGGTGCGGTCCTCGCGCGGGCCGCTCGTGCCGCTGTCCACCGTGGCGCGCTTCAGCGACACCGTCGGCCCGGTGACGGTGAACCACTCCGGCCAGCTGCCCTCCGCGACGATCTCGTTCAACCTTGCGCCTGGCGTGTCACTCGGCACCGCCCTTGATGCCGTGAAGGCGACGTCGGCCAGGGTCCTGCCGTCCACCATTGCCGCCAGCTTCACGGGCATGGCGCAGGCGTTCGTGGACACGCAGCAGGGCCTCATTGTCCTGCTCGTGCTCGCCGTGTTCGTGATCTACGTGATCCTCGGCGTGCTCTACGAGAGCTTCATCCACCCGGTGACGATCCTCACCGGCCTGCCGTTCGCCGCCTTCGGCGCGCTGGGCACCCTCATGCTCGCGCGCCTCGACCTCGACATCTACGGCTTCGTGGGTGTCATCATGCTCATCGGCATCGTGGAGAAGAACGCGATCATGATGATCGACTTCGCCATCGAGGTGCAGCGCGACGGCGGCAAGACCCCCGCCGAGGCGATCCTGCAGGCGGCCAGCGTGCGCTTCCGCCCGATCATGATGACGACGATGGCTGCGCTGATGGGCGCAATCCCGATTGCGGTCGGCTGGGGCGCCGGTGCCTCCACGCGCCGCCCGCTGGGCGTCGCGGTCGTCGGCGGCCTCGCCTTCTCGCAGCTCGTCACGCTGTACGTGACGCCGGTGTTCTACACGTACCTGGACGAGCTGCAGACGCGCTGGTCCGCGCGGCGCCGCGCCGAAGAGGAAGGGGAGCTCGCGGTCGCGGCCGCGCCGGTCGTGGAAGGGTAGGGCGACGCGCCGGGCGCGCGGTTCCTCACCGGAACTCGTGCGCCCGGTGCACGAACGCGCCGTCCCCCACCTCGAGCTCGCGGAACTTCCGTCCCACGACGTTGATCGCCGCGCCGCTCTTCTCCAGCCGCCCCTGCACCAGCACGAACGGCGCACGCTTCACCACCTCCTCGTTCTCCGCGACGAGGCTCTTGTGCACCACCACGTTCACGAAGCCCCACTCGTCCTCGAGCAGCAGGAAGATCGTGCCCCCCGCCGTGCTCGGCCGCTGCCGCACCGTCACCAGCCCGCCCACCGTCACCGTGCGCCCGCTGGGCAGCCCGGCCAGGTCGCGGCTCGACACCGCGCCCCCCGCGCGCAGCCGCTCGCGCACCGACTGCATCGGGTGGCCGGCCAGGCTCAGCCCCACCGCGTAGTAGTCCAGCAGCACGAGGCGGTCGCGGTCGAGCGGCGCCGGGTGGTGCATCGCGCGTGACGCGGGCGCCAGCGGCAGCAGGTCGCCCGTGGCCCGCAACCCCTCCCACGCCGCCTGCCGGCGGTCGCCCGCCCATGCGCCGAACGCTCCCGCGCGCGCCAGCGCGATCACGTCGGCGCGCGTGAGCCGCGCACGCTCCACCACGTCGGCGATGGACGTGAACGGCGCTGCCATGCGCGCATCGCGCAGCGCATCGATCACCGCGGTGCCGACGCCGCGGATGTGCCGCCACCCGATGCGCAGCGCGGGACGCGCCGGGTCGCCCGTTTCCTCCACCGTGCACTCCCAGTCGCCGTCGCACAGGCAGGGCGGCAGCAGCGGCACGCCGTGCCTGCGCGCGTCGTGGATCAGCGTGGACACCGGGTAGAACCCCATCGGCCACGAGTTCAGCAGCCCGTAGAAGAACTCCGTGGGATGGTGCGCCTTGAGCCATGCCGTCGCGTACGCGATCAGCGCGAAGCTCCACGCGTGCGACTCGGGGAACCCGTAGTTCGCGAAGCTCACCAGGTCGGCGCAGATGCGGTCCGCCAGCTCGCCCTCCACGCCGCGCCCCACCATCGCCGCGCGCAGCCGCGTCAGTGCCCCCACCAGCCGATCCTTCTTGCGGACGTTCCCCATCGTGCGCCGCAGCTCGTCCGCCTGCGCGCCGGTGTACCCGCCCAGCGCCATTGCGATCGCCATCGCCTGCTCCTGGAAGATCGGGATCCCCTGCGTGCGCGCGAGGATCGGCTCCAGCGCCGGGTGCAGGAACGTCACCGGCTCGCGCCCCAGCCGTCGCTCCGTGTACGGGTGCACGAACTTCGCCTGGATGGGCCCGGGACGGATGAGCGCCACCTGCACCACGAGGTCGTACAGCCGCTCGGGCTTCGTGTGCAGGATGGACGCGATCTGCGCCCGGCTCTCGATCTGGAACGTGCCGATCGTCTCGCCGCGCTGGATCAGCGCGTAGGTCTGCGCGTCGTCGTACGGCAGCCGGTACATCGCCGGCCGCACGCCCGTGCGCCGCTCGATCACGTCGAACGCGCGCCGCACCGCCGACAGCCCGCCCAGCCCCAGGAAGTCGAACTTCGGCACGCCCACCGCGTCCAGGTCGTCCTTGTCGAACTGCACGATCGTGCGCCCCATCGCCGTCTGCTCGATGGACAGGTAGTGCCCCAGCGGCGCCGACGAGAGCACGAACCCGCCCACGTGCGTGGAGCGCATGCGCGGCACTCCCTCGAACGCCGCGATGCCCTGCAGCAGCGCACGCCCCCGCGCATCCGTCACGTCCAGCCCGCGCTCGGCGCCCAGCCCGTCGCGGATCACCTGCGCCGCCTCCGCCGGCTCCGCATGGTGCAGCCGCTTGGAGAGCGACACCGCCAGCTCCGGCGGGTAGCCGAACGCGCGCATCGCGTCCTGCACCGCGTTCGGCGCGCGGTACGTCTGCACCGTGCACGCGATCGCCGCCTTCTCGCGCGCGTACGACGCGTACATGTAGTCCAGCACCTCCTCGCGGCGGTCGTGCTCGAAGTCCACGTCGATGTCCGGCGCCTCCGCCTTGCCGTCCACGCGCACCTCGCTCAGGAAGCGCTCGAACAGCAGCCCGTGCGCCACCGGGTCCACCGCCGTGATCCCCAGGCAGAACGCCACCGCGGAGTTGGCCGCGCTCCCGCGCCCCTGGCACAGGATGCCGCGCGACCGCGCGAAGCGCACCGCGTCCCACATCACGAGGAAGAACCCCGCGAACCGCAGCCGCCCGATCAGCGCCAGCTCGTGCTCGAGCTGCGCCACCTGCCGCCCCGACAGCGACGCCCCCCACCGCTCGTGCGCCCCCGCGTACGCCTGCGCGCGCAGGAAGCTCAGGTCGTCGTGCCCCGCGGGCACCGCGAACGTCGGCATCGGCGGTCGCATCCACGCGAAGTCGAACGGCGCGCACGCCTCCGCGATGCGCACGCTCTCGCGCACCCCCTCCTCGCGCCCGCACCACCGCCGCGCCATGCCCGCCGGCGACGCCAGCCGCCACTCGCCGTTCGGGTGCAGCACGCCGCGCGCCGCCGCCTCGTCCATCGTCAGCCCGTGCCGCAGCGCCGTGAGGATGTCGTGCGCCAGCCGCCCCGTGTCGTCCACGTAGCGCGGGTCGTGCGCCACCACCCATGGCACGCGCTCGCGCTCGGCCAGCGACACCAGCGCGCCCGCCAGCGCCGCCTCCGCGCCGCCCGCATGGTGCAACTGCACCTCCACCGCCAGCCGCTCGCCGAACACCTCGCGCCACGCGCCGAGCAGGCGGCGCGCGCCCTCGTCGTCGGACGCGCGCAGCCGAGACGCCAGCGGCCCCGACGCC
>DASZRI010000171.1:0-4412 GCA_035549215.1 Gemmatimonadaceae bacterium
AGGCTGAACTGCGCGACGTCCTCGACCATCGGCACGCGCTCGAAGCCCATGCCCTCGAGCTGCACGGTGAGCTCGGCCAGGCGGCGGATCTCGCCCTTGCGCAGCTCCACGCGCATGGAGCGCAGCGCGCCGGGCAGCCGCGTGCGCTCGAGCAGCGCCTTGGCGGTGGTGAGCAGCACGCGCACCGCGCCGCGGGAGACACGCTCGAGCGTCTCCACGCGCTCGCCGGCGATCTCCAGGTGCGGCTCGGACTCGCCGAGTCCCTCGCGCGGCGGGTAGTACGCCACCGCGTCCCCGGGGAGGAGCGCCTGCAGGTCTGCGAGCCAGCGCTCGGCCTCGGGCACGCCGTCGGCAACGACGGCAAAGAAGCGCGTCGGCAGCCGCCGGGAGAGCGCGGCCAGCAGCACCGCGTCGCTCGATCCCGGAAGGCCGCCCACGCGCCAGGTACGCCCCTGATGAGGCAGGGCCTGCAGCGTCGCGCCGAACGCGGAGAGCGATTCGAGCGCGTCGAGGATTGCGTCGAGAGCCATCTAGTGTTCTTCGGATCCGCCGCGCGCGCTGAGCACTCCCTCAACGGCCAGCGCGACGAGCAGGAAGAAAAGTAATGGCGCGACGATCGAACGCCGGCTCGAGGCGGAAAAGACGGCATCACGCCACGCGTCCGCGGTCGTGACCACGCGGGCGTCACGCCCCAGGGCGCGCGCGAGGTCGGCCGGCGCCAGCCGATCGAGCGCGGACTCGTCGGGCTCCGGGTTCACCACCAGCGCGCCGACGCGGCGGCCGCCGCGCGTGAAGAACCACGTGCCGGACTGCGCGGGTGCGGTGAAGTCGGCCCCGCCCGACATCACGCCGTCGCGCCCCTCGAGCGCGTCGGCCCACGACGGCCACGCCAGGTGCTGGCCGGGCGTCGCGGCGATGGCACGCCCGGCCTCGCCGGTGAGCCGGCCGGCGAGCACGTCGGCCAGCCAGGGCACGAAGGCCGCGCTTACGGGCAACGTGGACGCCGACGGATCGAGCGGCGACGCGACAAGCACGTAGTGCGGGCCGCCGACCATCCACGGCTCTGCACCGGCGAGCGCAATCGTGTCGCCGGGCGCGGCGCCCGCGCGCTCGAGCGTGTACCGCAGCGCAACGTCCACACGGCCCAGGTCGGCGGTGCGCACGGTGACGGGATCGCGCCGCGCTGCCCCGAAGCGCCACGGAATGCCCAGGCGCTCCAGCGTGCGGTTGGCGGCACCGATGCGCACCGGATCCGACGGCGCCACGATCAACGCCGGGAGCGCGGCCAGCTCATCCGCCGACGCGACGGTGACGTCCGCGCCGGACGCCACGCGTCCGGTGCCGCGAAGCACGCCCACCGCGTTATCCGCGAACGGCCCGGCGCCAGACAGCACGCGCACGCCGGGCGGCGCGCCGACCCACACCGCGAATGCGCGCGCGTCGTCGGCGTCCAGCTCATCCGGGTCGATCTCCACGCGGCCACCGATCCATCCGCGCTCCGGCGGCGACGCGTTGACGCTGACCTCCTCTCCAGGCCCCACCGTCCCGCGCGCAAGCGTGCGGTCGCCGAGCGCGATGCGCCACGTGACGGAATCCCTGGAGAAGACACGCGCCACGATCGTGCCGCCCGGCGTCCAGTGCGCGGGCTGCGCGTCGGCCGCAATGACGGCGCGGTTCACGGGGGGCGCGCCGGGGAGCATGTACGCGACGACCGGCGCGCCTCGCGCCTCCACCGTCGTGCGCCATGCCGTCTTCTGTCCGTCCGTGAGCACGGCCACCTGTCGCGCCGGGAGCCCGGACGACGCGACGGCGGAGGCCGCGCGAGCCACCGCGAGCGCGGGATTCCCTGCCCCACCGAGCGTGGCAAGCTGCCGGACTGCGGTGCGCAGTTCGGCCGGGGTTCCGCCACGCAGCGTGCCGTCCGCAGTCACGAGCCACACACGGTCGTCGGGCGTCGCCGCGGCCAGGGCATCCAGGGCGCGGGCGCGCAGCTCCTCGAACAGCGGGTGCCCGCCCTGCACGACGCCGGTGCTCATCGAGTTGTCGAGCACCAGCGCGAGCGCGGTGGGACCATGGCCGCGACCGAACCACCGCGTCATCGGGCGCGCGGCGGCGAGTGCCGCCAGCACGATGACCAGCACGCGCAGCAGCATGAGCAGCAGGTTGCGCATGCGCAGCGAGCGGCTGTGCTCGCGCTCCATCCGCGCCAGGTAGCGCGCGGCCGGGAATTCCACGCGCTGGCCGATGCGCCGGCGCAGGAGGTGCAGCAGCAGCGGCACGCCGGCGGCAGCGCCGAGCAGGAGCAGCCACGGCGCGAGGAAGCTCACGGCAGGCGCTGGCGCGCCGCAAACGCACGGCGCAGGGCGGCGCCGAATGGCGCGTCGGTGGAGAGCACCTCGTAGCCGACGCCCATGGCGCCGAGCGCACCGCGCCATTCGTGGATCACGTCGTGCACCGTCTGGCGGTACGCGGCGCGCGCCTGCGCGACGGCAGCGGGCACGGTGAGGTCCGTTTCCGGGTCCACGAACAGCGCCTCGCCCTGCGGGGGCAGGTCGCGCTCGTCGGGGTCCATGACGTGCAACACGGTCACGTCGTGCCCGGCGGCGCGGAGCCCGCGCAATGCGCGCACGACGCCGTCGGGGTCCATGAGCAGGTCCGAGATCAGCACGACCATGCCGCGCCGGGCGAGCAGTCGCGCCGCCTGCTCGAGCGCGGGGGGCGCGCTGGTGGCGCCCGGTGCGCCGGCGTCGCCGAGCGCGGCGACGATGCGGCGCCACTGCCCATGGTGGACGCGCGGCGGCACGACCGTGCGCACGCGGTCGTCAAAACGGACGAGCCCGACCGCGTCGTGCTGCCGCAGCAGGATGAGCGCGAGCGACGCCGCGAGCAGCTCGGCGTAGGCCAGCTTGGTGAGCCGCTGGACGCCGGCGCGCGCGTTGGCCGGCAGCTGCGCACCGCTCCAGTGCATGGAACGGCTGACGTCGAGGACCAGCGTGGCGCGGAGGTTGGTCTCCTCCTCGTACTGCTTGATCACCAGGCGGTCGGTGCGCGCGGCGATGCGCCAGTCCACATGGCGGAGGTCGTCGCCCGGCAGGTACGGCCGGAACTCGGCGAACTCGACGGAGAATCCCTTGCGCGGTGAGCGGTGGAGGCCGGCCATGAAGCCGTCCACGATCCAGCGCGCGACGATCTCGACGCGCCCAAGGGCGGCGAGATGCGCCGGGTCGAGCAGGTCGGCGCGAGGGCGGGAGGCGCGCGCAGTGTCCATCGGGACGCGAAAGCTAGGCCGTGGCCGTGACGCGGTCAAAGACGGGGCGCGGACCTTGCAGCATCGCAGGGCATGACCACCTGCGACGGGGAAGACACGTCGCAAACAGGATGCGAACACTCCGCAGGAACCCGGCGCGGGGCCGGGCTGGTATAGTTAGCAGGGCGCGGCGGCGCGGCCGCCGGGCCCCGGCCCTCCCCGCGAAACGAACTTTCCCGATGCCCATGCGAGCGCAGGCGCAGCGCAGGATGCACGTGGTGGCCGGGCTGGCCGCGACGCTGGTCGTCGCGGGCGGCGCGGCCCCGGTGCGCGCACAGCAGCCCGTGCGCGGGCGGATCGCCGCGACCTACTTCTCCCCGATCAACACGTATCGCAAGCTGGACGCGACGTTCTCGGTGGACCGCGACGCCTACGTGATGGTCGGGCACCTGGGCGCGGATGGCACCATCCGCGTGATGTATCCCGCGACCCCGCAGGACAGCGCGTTCGTGAAGGGCGGGACGGAGTTGCGCACCGCGCTGATCGACGTGCCCGAGGACGACAGCCGGAACTCGTGGGCCGTGCGCGACGTCCGCCCGCGCACGACCGCGGCCCGCCGCGACTCGTACGACGGCACCGGCCGCGCCTACGTGTTCCTGCTGGCATCGGACCGGCCCTTGAACCTGTCGTCACTCTCCGCGGGCGACCGGTGGGACCGCTTTGCGCTCGACGACTACGTGACGACCAACGATCCCCGCGTGCTCATCCGGCAGTTCGCCGGCGGGCTGCTGGGGTCGGCGCTGGCGGGGGTCGCCCTGCCGGACGTCGCGGTCGCCTTCGCGCGGGCCAGCGAGACCCAGGCCACGCCATAGCCTGCAGCCGTGGAGCGGGTGGGCGCGCTCGCTTATGTTTCAGGGTTCCCTCACAATCCTGAGCGCCCGTGGATCTCTCGCACATTCGCAACTTCTGCATCGTCGCCCACATCGATCACGGCAAGTCCACGCTCGCGGACCGCCTGATCGAGGCAACTGGTATGCTCCAGAAGCGGGAGATGAAGGAGCAGGTGCTCGACACGCTCGACCTCGAGCGCGAGCGCGGCATCACGATCAAGCTGAACGCCGTGCGCATGTCGTACCGCGCACAGACCGGACGGAGCTACGAGCTC
>DASZRI010000172.1:0-5796 GCA_035549215.1 Gemmatimonadaceae bacterium
GGTCCATGCGGATGACGTAACTCCCTGCAGGGAACTGGCGCGTCTCGGTGGCCGCGCCGCCATTGCCGGCGCCGGGGCCGCCAGTCCGGCCGTTGGCGGCGTGGCGCACGGGGATCGTCACCGTGAAGGGCGCGGTGGCGCGCGAGATCTCCACGTGCTGGAGCTGCATCACGCGCAGGAGGTCGGCCTGCGCGCCCTTGCGCAGCTCGTCACCAGGAAGGACGTACGCCGCCGGGCCCTCGGTGCGCGCCTTGAGGATGGAGCGCTTGCTCTTCTCCCAGAAGTTCTGCAGGAACAGCCGGCGATTGCTGGCGATGTAGCTGAGCGAGACGAGCAGCCCCGTCTCCTCGTAGTTGTTGTTGTTGCGCAGCGACCACTTCACGTGCGGCAGCGGCGGGTCCTGCCGGTACCACGTGCGCGATGTCTCGTTCGCCGACAGCGTGCGCTCCAGCGTCTCGGCCGTGCCGCCGTTGCCAAACGTCTCGTACAGTCGGCTGATGCCGTTGTGCGTCGCCGCCATGAACATCAGGTAGCCCGGCGACCAGGTGTCGAACGTGCCGTGCGCGAAGACGCCCGGCATGCCGTACCGCGTCATCTCCTGCACGTTGTTCCAGCCGATCATCTGCCACTCGTTGGTGAGCAGCGGGTCGAGCCACGCGTTGTACGGGCCGTCACCGACCGTATTGTCGTACATGAACGGCACCGACTCGTGGAGGTCGTGCAGCACCTGCGCCTTCCAGTCCACGAAGGTGTTCATCACGTTCTGCGACAGCTTGAGCGTCATGCCCATGGCGTCGCGGTTGTTGTCGTGCGCCACGTAGTGGCCCCAGTACACGAGGCTGGGATACGTCTCCCCCGGGTGCGCCATGTGCCACTTGAAGACGTCCACCTCGCGGTCGCGGCCGTCCACCTCGACGATGGGCGTGATCAACGTGATCAGGTGGTCGCGGATGTTCCGGACGTACGGGCTCTCGTCCACCGCCAGGCGATACGCCAGCTCCATGAGTGCCGTGGGTGCGCCCGACTCCGGCGAGTGGATGGTGCCGGTGATGTAGTACACCGGCGCCGTCTCGCTGATGAGCTTTTCGGCGGTGGCGTCGTCCATGCCGATCGCGCGCGGGTCGGAGAGCTTCGCCAGGTTCGCGCGGTTCTGGTCGAGCTTCGCCATCAGCGCCTCGGATGCGACCGCCACCGCGATCATCTCGCGCCCTTCCTCGGTCCGCCCGATGGAGAACACGCGGACGCGCGGGCTCGCCTTGGCGAGCATGCGCATGTAGGCGTACACCTCGGTGGAGTACGGCAGGATGTTCGGCGCGCCGGCGATGTCGCCGAGCACGGCCGCCGGGGTCGGCACCGTCTTCGACGCGGGCAGGTAGTCCACCAGCGGCGAGAGGAAGAAGGGCTCCGTCGTGTATTCGTGGATCTTGCGGGTGTAGGCCTCGTCCACCGGCTGGCGCGGATCGCGACCGGGCTTGGCGGCCGCGGGGTCGGTGGCCTGGGCCGCCACGGGGCGCCAGGTGGCGCCAACGGCGAGCAGGGCGAAGAGGGCGAGCGTGAGCGAGCGACGCGACATGCGGGGCCTCGAAAGGGTGGTCGTGAGGTGCCGCCAAATTGGCGCGCGGGCCGCGACCTCGCCAGCCTCGCGGCGGCCATTTCCGGTGCCGTCCCGCTTAGATTCCCCGACCATGCTGATGGCCATGCTGGGGGCGTTCCAGATCGCCTCGGCCGCGCTGCCCACGGTGTACAATGGGCGCGCCGGCCAGACGGCGGTGCGTCCGCCCGAGATCGACACCACGATCGCAATCGACGGCTCGCTGAGCGCGCCCGTGTGGCAGCGCGCGGCCGTCCTTACCGGCTTCTCGCTGTACCAGCCCGTGGACCAGCGGCCGGCGCCCGACTCCACGAACGTCCTGGTCTGGTACTCGCCCACCGCGATCTACTTCGGCATCCAGGCGTTCGAGACGCACGGCCCCGTGCACGCCACGCTGGCTGACCGGGACAAGATCAGCGGCGACGACAACATCGAGATCCACCTGGACACCTTCGACGAACGCTCGCGCGCGTTCGTCTTCATCGTCAACCCGCTCGGCGTGCAGGCGGACGGCATCAAGAACGAGCGCGGCGGGTTCATCCCCGGCAGCAACGTCTTTCCCGGCCAGAACGACCTCACCCCGGATTTCATCTGGGAATCGCGCGGGCAGCTCACGCCGTGGGGCTACCAGGTCGAGATCCGCATCCCCTTCAGCAGCCTCCGCTACCCTGCCCTGGCCACCGAACGGTGGGGCATCCAGGTGCAGCGCAACGTGCAGCACTCGGGCTACCAGGAGACGTGGACGCCCGCCGTGCGCGCCAACGCCTCCTTCATCACGCAGGAAGGCACGCTGGTGGGGATGTCGGGGATGCGCCACGGGCAGGTGGTCGAGCTCAATCCCGAGCTCACCAACACGGTGAGCGGCACGCCGTGCTGCTCGCCGGACATGGCCTCCTGGCAGTACCACGCGAGCCCGCAGCTCGGCGGCAACATCCGCTGGGGGCTGGGAAGCAACTTCGTCCTCAACGGCACGGTGAAGCCGGACTTCTCGCAGGTGGAGGCCGACGCGGCGCAGATCGCCGCGGACTCGCGTTTCGCCCTGTTCTACCCGGAAAAGCGCCCATTCTTTGTCGAGGGCAGCGACGCGTACAACGTGCCCAACACGCTGGTGTACACGCGGCAGCTGGTGCAACCCAGCGCCGCGGCCAAGCTCACGGGCAAGCTGGGGCGCACCGACGTCGCCATCCTCTCCGCCTTCGACGCGCCGCAGACCACGCCCGATGGCTCGCGCCCGCTTGTGGACATCGTGCGCCTGCAGCGCGCCTTCGGCGACCAGTCCACCGCCGGCCTGCTCTACAGCGACCGCGTGGGCGGCGGGCGCAGCAACCGCGTGGGCGGCGGCGACGTGCACATCGTGTTCGGCAAGCTGTACTACGCGCAGTTCCAGGGCGTGCTCAGCACCACGCACATGGGCGACAGCACGGCCAACGGGACGCTCTGGGAAGCCGTCGTGGACCGCACCGGCCGCGCGTTCGGGTTTCACTACAACGTCCTGGGCATCGCGCCGCAGTTCGCCGCTGACAACGGGTTCGTGCAGCGCACGGGCGTGGTGGAGCCCAAGATCGCCAACCGGTTCACGCTGTACGGCGGCCCGGGCGCGCTCATCGAGCGCTTCGAGACGCGCATCTCGACCAACGGCGTGTGGCGCTACAACGACTTCTTCGCGCTGCGCAGCATCCTGGAGGACCAGGCCTCCGCGAACACGCAGTTCACGCTGCGCGGCGGGTGGCAGGTCACCGTCACACCGTCCCTCTCGACGTACGCCTTCGACCCAAGTGCGTACACGTCGTACCGCACCGGGTCGCCCGCCGCGCCGGCACCGTTCACGCCGTCGCCGCGCACGCCCACCGCACTCGGGACGTTCGGCGTGACCTCGCCGCAGTTCGCCACGTGGGACGCGTCCATCTCGACCACGCTCGGCAACGACGTGGACTTCCAGGAGACGTCGCGCGTGCACCGGCAGGACTACAACGCCACGGTGGACCTTCGCCCCACGGGCCGCCTGCGCGTCACCGGCACGTACCTCAGCAGCCAGTTCACGCGGCGCAGCGACGGCGAGCGCGTCGTGTACACGCGCATCCCGCGCCTGAAGGTCGAGTACCAGGTGGCGCGGCCCGTGTTCGTGCGCGTCGTCGCCCAGTACCAGTCCAGCGAGCAGGCGCCGCTGATCGACCCGCGCACCGGCACGCCGATCCTGCTCCCCAATGGGAGCGGCGGCTACGCGCCGGCCGGCGCGAGCACGTCCAACGGGCTGCGCGTCGACTGGCTGTTCTCGTACCGGCCGACGCCGGGCACCGTGTTCTTCCTGGGCTACGGCAACAGCATGGCCGAGCCCGATCCGCTGGCGTTCACGCGGCTCCGGCGCACGTCGGACGCGTTCTTCATCAAGCTCAGCTACCTGCTGCGCACCAGCCCGTTCTAGCCCCGGCGGCTCTGGCCGCCGGGCGCGCCCCGCGTAAGTTCGAGCGTGAGCCGGCACCACGCCGGACGCTGCACCCACTCCTGAATTGCCCATGCGAAACTTCCGACCGCTCGTTGGCCTCGCCCTCCTGGCTGCCGCCGCGCTCCCGCTGCACGCGCAGGAGGCACCCCGCACCTTCACCCACGCCGACACGCTGCGCGGCTCGAACACGCCGCAGCGCTCGTGGTGGGACGTCACCTTCTACGACCTGCACGTCCGCGTCTCGCCGGAGGACAGCAGCATCAGCGGCTGGAACGGCATCACGTATCGCGTGCTGAAGCCCGCGCAGGAAATGCAGGTGGACCTGCAGGAGCCGCTGGTGGTGGACAGCATGCTGCAGGGCGGCAAGGCGCTGCAGTACCGCCGGGATGGCAACGCGTTCTTCGTGACGCTCACCCAGCCGCAGCGGCGCGGCGCGCGGAACACCGTCACCGTGTACTACCACGGCAAGCCGCGCGCGGCTGTGCGCCCGCCGTGGGACGGCGGCTTCATCTGGCAGCACGACAGCCTGGGCAACCGCTGGATCGCCACGGCCAACGAGGGACTCGGCGCCAGCGTGTGGTGGCCGAACAAGGACTACCTGGCCGACGAGCCCGACAGCCAGCGCATCGCCATCACCGTGCCCGACCCGATGCAGGACGTGTCCAACGGACGCCTGCGCAGCACGACGAAGAACCCGGATGGCACCACGACGTACGAGTGGTTCTCCCTCGAGCCCATCAACAACTACGACGTCTCAGTGAACGCCGGCACGTACGCGCACTACACCGAGACGTACAAGGGCGAGGGCGGCACCCTGACCATGGACTTCTGGCCGCTGGCGTACCACCTGGACACCGCCAAGGTGCAGTTCCAGCAGGCGCGGTCCATGCTCAAGTGCTTCGAGCACTGGTACGGCCCGTACCCGTGGTACAAGGACGGCTACAAGCTGGTAGAGGCGCCGCACTTGGGCATGGAGCACCAGACTGCGGTCGCCTACGGCAACCACTACAAGAACGGCTACCTGGGGCGTGACCTGTCCGGCACCGGCTGGGGCCTCAAGTGGGACTTCATCACGGTGCACGAGAGCGCGCACGAGTGGTGGGGGAACAACCTCACCATGCAGGACCAGGCCGACATGTGGATCCACGAGAGCTTCGCCAACTACTCGGAGGGGATCTACACCGAGTGCCAGTTCGGCAAGGCGGCCGGCGCGGCGTACATCATCGGCAGCCGCCGCAACGTGCGCAACGACCGGCCGATCGTCGGCGCCTACGGCGTGAACGATGAAGGCTCCGGCGACATGTACTACAAGGGCGGCAACATGCTGCACACCATTCGCCAGCTCGTGAACGACGACGCGAAGTGGCGCGGCATCCTGCGCGGCCTGCAGCGCACCTTCTGGCACCAGACGGTGACCGGTGCGCAGGTGGAGCACTACATCAGCGCCCACGCCGGCATGGACCTCAGCAAGGTCTTCGCCCAGTACCTCACGACGACGATGATCCCGGTGCTCGAGTACCGGATCTCGGGTGACACGCTCTCCTACCGCTGGGCGAACGTCGTGCCGGAATTCGCGATGCCGGTGCGCGTGACGACCCGGGACTCGACGTACACGCTCATCCGCCCCACCGAGCAGTGGAAGGCGATGACGGTGCACCTGAGCGCGCCCAGCGCGTTCAAGGTGGACGAGAACTTCTACGTCACCGCCAAGGACGTGGGCGCGGCGCAGTAGCGCCGGCGCCGGTGCGGGGCGCGGCCGCGG
>DASZRI010000173.1:0-7485 GCA_035549215.1 Gemmatimonadaceae bacterium
CCTTTCTTGTTTTCGCGGGTAGCGGCTGCGCGGGTAGCGGTTGCGGAGTTGGCGGTTGCGCGGGTAGCGGTTGCGCAGTCAGCGGTTGCGGAGTTGGCGATTGCGCGGGTAGCGGCTGCGCGGTCAGCGGTTGCGGAGTTCGCGGTTGCGCAGTTCGCAGTGTTGCAGTTCTCGGTCCTGCGCCGTTCTCGGTCCTGCGCCGTTATCGGTCCTGCGCGGTTGTCGGTCCTGCGCTGTACTCCCTGAGATACAGATTCAGCGACCCGAACTTCAGCCCCGACTTCATCTGCACGATCAGCCGACGGTCGTCGTCGCTGATCCAGACTTCGGCGTGCCCGCCCTCGGCGAAGATGCCGCTCGTCTTGATCGTGGGCCGCAGCACGAGGCACGTGAACTTGCCCGCTGGCACCTCGATTTCCTCGCGGCGCACGACCTCGACGATCACCGGGTTTCGATCCGCGGCGAAGTACCGGTTCCACGTGTACTTCTGCCCGAGCTCGAGCGGCACCGTGCGCAGGAAGTAGAGGAAGGACTCGTCGTCCAGCGGCAGGGCGACCGTCCGGGAGGTGTCCTTGCCATCCAGCACGTAGATCCCCTGGCTTGGCAGGATCTCGTACTTCCGGTTGCGATTGTATCGCCCCTCGTGGATATCCTGGTGGTAGCGATAGCTCACCAGTGTCCGGGTGTCGAACCAGCTCGTGTAGCTGTCGTGGACGCCGAACCAGCGCGGGCCGCCGCGCACGGAAAACCCCACGCGAAAGGTCTCGTGGCCGCGCACGGTATCGATGGCCTCGACACGGACCTCGGCGGACCCGACAGGCAGGAACCCGAACTTGCCGTCGAACACCATCCGCTCGCCAACGGCGAACGGCCAGGAGGGGCGGGGCCCGGACGTGGAGTCCTGGGCCAACGAGGTGCGAGGCGTGGCGGCAAGCGCCAGCAGCGCGACGAGGGCGAGGACGGGGCGGAGCTTCACGGTCGCAAGCTCGCCAGCGGGCGGAGGCAGGGCAACCCCTGCGCCGGCTTCACGCGGGGCGCTTCAATTCGCCGCGCGGCGTCGCCATATTGACTCTTCATGGCCCCCAAACCCAGCACGGTCCTCGATGCGCGGGCGCTGCAGCGAACGCTGCGTCGAATGGCCGATGAGATCGTCGAGCTGAACGAAGGCACGGACGACCTCATCCTCGTTGGAATTCAGCGCCGCGGCGTCCAGCTGGCGGCGCGTCTCGTATCCCTCATCGAAGAGCGCGAGCACGTCACGGTGCCTCAGGGCGCCCTGGACATCACGCTCTACCGCGATGACCTGCAGACCGTGGGGCCGCGCCCCGTGGTCGGCCCCACGTCCATCCCCGAGGACATCGATGGCAAGCGCGTCGTCATCGTGGACGACGTGCTCTACACCGGGCGCACGGTGCGGGCCGCGCTGGACGAGCTCGCGGACTTCGGCCGCCCCCGGCGGATCGCGCTCGCGGTGCTCGTGGACCGCGGCGGCCGCGAGCTGCCGATCCACGCCGACGTCGTCGGCAAGAAGGTGGCGGTGCCGCCCGGCGGCCGCATCGACGTGCTGATCGAGGAGCTGGACGGGCGCGACGCCGTGATCCAGGTCGAGCCGGAGACGGGCGCGTGACGGGCCCGCTCGGGAAGGACCTTCTCGGGCTCGAGCCGCTGAGCGGCGACCAGATCCGCCTCATCCTGGACACCGCCGAGCCGTTCAAGGAGATCAGCGAGCGCGCGATCAAGAAGGTGCCCACGCTGCGCGGCGCCACGATCGTCAACCTGTTCTTCGAGGCGTCCACGCGCACGCGCGTGTCGTTCGAGTTCGCCGAGAAGCGGCTGTCGGCCGACACGGTGAACGTGGCCGCCTCGGGCTCGAGCGTGGCCAAGGGCGAGACGCTCGTGGACACGGCGCGGAACCTGGAGGCGATGCGGATCGACATGGTCGTGATCCGGCACGGCGCGTCGGGCGCCGCGCGGTTCCTGGCCGAGCGCATCGAGTCGAACGTCATCAACGCCGGCGACGGCACGCACGAGCACCCCACGCAGGGGCTGCTCGACCTGCTCACGCTGCGCGACCACTTCAAGCGGCTGGACGGGCTCAAGGTCTGCATCTGCGGCGACGTGCTGCACTCGCGCGTGGCGCGCTCGAACATCTGGGGCCTGGCCAAGATGGGCGCGGAGGTGGCCGTGTGCGGCCCGCGCTCGCTGCTCCCGAACGCGATCGACGAGATGGGCGTCACGGTGTTCGACCACATCGAGGACGCCATCCAGTGGGCGGACGCGCTGAACGTGCTGCGCCTGCAGCTCGAGCGCATGAGCGCCGGCTACATCCCGTCGCTGCGCGAGTACAACCGCGTGTTCGGCGTCACGCGCGAGCGCCTCGAGCGCGCTCCGCACGACGTCCTGATCCTCCACCCGGGCCCGATGAACCGCGGCGTCGAGATCGACTCCGACGTTGCCGACGGCCCGTTCAGCGTGATCCTCGACCAGGTGACCAACGGCGTGGCGATTCGCATGGCAGTCCTCTACCTGCTCTCGGGCGGCCGCCCGGAGCTTGCCGAAGCCGCCAAGAGCGGGGCGGCGCGATGACGACGATGCTGCTGCGCGGCGGGCGCGTGGTGGACCCGTCCCAGGACCTCGACGACGTCGCCGACGTCGTCATCCAGGATGGCCGCATTGCCGGCGTCGGGGCCCGGCTGGGTATCGAGCCGGGCGCGGACGGCGTGGACGTCATCGACTGCAGCGGGCTCGTGGTGTCGCCCGGGTTCGTCGACGTGCACTGCCACCTGCGCGAGCCCGGCCGCGAGGACGTGGAGACGATCGCGACCGGCGCACGTGCCGCGGCAGCCGGCGGCTTCACGGCCGTGTGCGCGATGCCGAACACCGATCCCGTGACCGACAACCAGGCGGCGGTCGGCTTCATCATGCGCCAGGGCATCCGCGCGCAGGCCGCGCGCGTGTACCCGATCGGCGCCATTTCGCTGGGCCAGAAGGGGGAGGCCCTCGCGGAGTTCGGCGAGATGGTGGGCGCCGGTGCCGTCGCGGTGAGCGACGACGGCAAGCCCGTCGTCAGCGCGCACCTGATGCGCACGGCACTCGAGTACGCGCGCACCTTCGGCATCCCCGTGGCCGACCACTGCGAAGAGCCGACGCTCGCCAAGGGCGGCGCGATGAACGAGGGGCTCATGAGCGCGAAGCTCGGGCTCAAGGGCATCCCGTCCGAGGCCGAGGAGATCATGGCCATCCGCGACATCCTCCTCGCGCGGCGGACAGGTGGGCACATTCACCTCTGCCACATGAGCACGCGCGGCTCGGTGGACCTGATCCGCTGGGGCAAGGAGCGCGGCATCAACGTCACGGCCGAGGTCTGCCCGCATCACCTGTCGCTCACCGAGGCGGCGGTGGAGGGCTACGACACCAACGCCAAGATGAACCCGCCGCTTCGCACCGAGGACGACGTGATCGCCATGCGCGAGGCGGTGAAGGACGGCACGATCGACGTCATCGCCACCGACCACGCGCCGCACCACTACGACGAGAAGGAGCGTGAGTTCGCGGACGCGCCCAACGGCATCGTGGGGCTCGAGACGGCGCTCGCGGTGAACCTCACCTGGCTGGTGAAGCCGGGGATCATCGATGTCGGGCAGCTCGTGGACAAGATGGCCGTCGCGCCGGCGCGGATCTTCCACTTGCCGGGCGGCACGCTGCGCAAGGGAAGCCCGGCCGACATCACGGTGTTCGACCCCACCGCCGAGTGGACGGTGGAGCCGTCGAAGTTCCGGTCCAAGGGGCGCAATTCGCCGTACGCGGGGATGACGCTCACGGGCCGCGTGCACTACACGCTGGTGGACGGGCGCATCATCCACCGGAACGCGGACTAGCCGATGACTGTCGAGGCGGCGCTCCGGACGGGGATCGTCCGCGTGTGCGTGCGCCTCGCGGAGCGAGGGCTGATCGCGGGCCCCGACGGCAACGTCTCGGCGCGGCTCCCCGACGGCCGGCTGCTGATCACGCCGTCCGGCATGTCGAAGGGGGACGTGCGGGAGGCCGACCTGGCCGTGCTCGACGCGGACGGGAATTTCGTTTCGGGACCATGCCCTCCGTCGTCAGAGAAACGGATGCATGTGCGCATCTTCCAGCGGCGGCCGGATGTTCACGCCGTGGTGCATGCGCATCCACCCACGGCAACCGGATTCGCCGTGGCCGGCGAGGATTTTCTGGCGCCGGTCCTTCCGGAACTTATCTTGCAGATGGGTGGGGTACCCCTCATCCCGTATGCGACGCCGGGCAGCGACGCCCTGGCTGACGAGTTCGAGCCCTTCCTCCCGCATCACGACGCGTTCCTCATGGCCAATCATGGCGCAACGACGGTCGGTCCGTCGCTCCTGATCGCGCACCAGCGCATGGAAAGCCTGGAGCATGGCGCGCGCATCCTGCTGGCCGCGCGCCAGCTCGGGCGTGTCCGTCCCCTGGCCGCCTCGGACGCCGACGTGCTGCATGCCGCGTGGCGTGCCGCGCGCCGGGGAGGCGAGCGATGAGCGCCCGCACACAGGGTTCGCCGCTCGACGCCGTCACCGCGTTGATGGCGGAGCGCCAGCGCTACGAGCAGTGGCTCGCGGCGCTGGAGGCCCGTCGTGCGGGCACGGCCCAACACGTCTACGAACGCGTGCACGCGGACTACACGAGCCGGCTGGCGCGCGTCGTCGAGGAACTGCGCAAGCATGCGGCGGAGCTCGAGGCACAGGCCGCGCGGCTGGCATCGCGACTCAGCGAGCTTTCGGCGCAGGAGCACCAGCACCGCGACGAGCGTGCGGAAGCCGAGCTGCGCGCGCATGTCGGCGAGCTCACGCCGGAGCAGTGGGAGGCATCGGCGAAGCAGAGCGACGATGCGCTGGCGGAGATCGCAGCCGAGCAGGCCGTGGTCGGCGCCGAGCTGAACCGCATCCATGAGCTGCTCAGTGCGACATCCGGCACGCCGGCTGCCAGCGTCCCGGCCGTGGAGGAAGAGCCACTGCCGGCAGCCGAAGCCGCCGAGGCCGGGCCTTCAGTTGCGGCCGCCGCGCGGGCGTCGGTGGAGACGGTGGCGGCGAGTGCTGCGGACGAGACGCCCGCAGCGGGAAGCTCGGCAGCGGATGCGAGCGCGTTCGACGAGCTGGCATTCCTCAAGTCCGTGGTCGCGTCGCCGGTGGCGCCATCCACGCCCGTGATGATGGACGGCGCCGCGGATTCGGTGGTCGAGGAGCCCCCCGTGGGGCCGCCATCGGATGGCATCCTGCGCGATTCGAGCGATTCGCTGGCCGGGTCGCTGACGTCGCGGGCGGGCCGGCCGTCGCAGGAGCGGGCATTCGTGCGCGAGGACGAGCTGGATGCTGCGACACTTCCCACGCCGACGCCGCCGGATTCCCGGCCGGGAAGCGACCGCCCGTTCGCGGCGAACGTGACCGGGAACAACCCGATCGTGCTGCGTCCGTCCGGGGCGGTGGAGCAGCCCAAGACGCTCAAGTGCGGCGAGTGCGGCGCGATGAACTACCCGACCGAGTGGTACTGCGAGCGGTGCGGGGCGGAGCTGGCGTCGCTCTGACGCGGGGCCCGACCGGGAGAATGCGGGAGCGCAAAGCAAAAGGGCCGCGAGATTCGCGGCCCTTCGTGCATGTCCACGCCTGAAAGGATCGGCGATTACGCCGACTTCCGGGCCATGCGGCTCTTGTGGCGGGCCGCGGTGTTCTTGTGGACGAGGCCCTTGCGGGCGGCGCGGTCGAGCAGGCTCGCGGCCTGGACCTTGTCCGCATCGGTCGCGCCGGGCGCCTTGGCCTTCTTGAGCGCGGTCCGGAGCGCCGAGCGCTGGGCGCGGTTGCGCACCGTGGCGGCCCGGGACTTCCGCAGGTTCTTTTTCGCGGATGCGATATTCGGCACTGAGTTCTCCAGAATTTGCCTGTCAATTCGCGCAGCGCGCGAAGCCCTGAAGCTAGGCGCGCCGGAGGGCGATGTCAAGCGTGGTGGAAACGTCGGATGTGCAGGAGCCACAGCGCTTTGACACGGTTCCCGGGCGCCACTAGACTTACCGCCGACCCACAGGCCCGAGCCGCGCGCTCGCCACGCGTTCCCGCACCCGCCGTTGAATAGTTTCCAGAGCTTTCTTTTCGTTGCGCCGATCCTGCTGTTTTCCGTGATCGCGCACGAAATCGCGCATGGCTATGCCGCGCTGCGCCAGGGAGATCCCACCGCCTTCCAGCTGGGGCGCCTGACGTGGAATCCGGTCCGGCACATTGATCCGTTCATGACCATCCTCCTCCCGGCGATGCTGTGGATCGGCTCGGGCGGAAAGGTGGTGCTGGGCGGGGCCAAGCCGGTGCCGGTGAACCCGCGGAACTACCGGCATTACAAGCGCGGCGACATCATCGTCTCGCTGGCCGGCGTCGCCACGAACTTCGTGGTCGCGATCGCGTGCGCGGTGCTGATCGTGGTGTTCGGGGTTGCCGGCAAGGCGCTCGCGGCGGCGACCGCGACGTTCGGCATCCTGCAGGTCATGATGGTCTATGGGGTGTACCTCAATCTCGCGCTGATTGCCTTCAACCTCATCCCGATCCCGCCGCTCGACGGCTCGCACGTGGCCAAGTACCTGCTGCCCGTGCGGTGGTCGTGGCGCTACCAGCAACTGGGGCGCTACGGCATCGTGGTGCTCATCATCCTGCTCTGGTTCCCGGCCGTGCTGAATGCGTGGATGGCCCCGGCGGACTACGTGACGCAGCACCTGCTGTCGGCGGTGGACCGGTTCGTGCTGCCCTCGGCCACGCAGTGGTTCGCGCCATGACGGAGATGCTCACGCGCACCGGCGCGGAAACCGAGACGGGGTTCGTCGTCGAGGTGCACGCGTTCTCGGGACCCCTGGACCTGCTGCTCACGCTGATCCGCGAGGAGCAGCTCGACATCTACGACATCCCGATCGCCCGCATCTGCGAGCAGTTCCTGCAGCGCATCCGGACGCTGGCGCTGAACGAGGCGGCGGACTACCTCGAGATGGCGGCGCGCCTGCTGCGCATCAAGGCGCAGATGCTGCTGCCGCGCGGCGACGAGGATCTGTGGGAGGACCCGCGCGCCGAGCTCGTGCGCCGGCTGCTGGAGTACCAGCAGATGCGCGAAGTCGTGGACCTGCTCGAGCGCCGCGGCGAGGAGCGCCGCAACCAGTTCGCGCGGGCCTACCTGCCGTCGGATCCCGTGCCGGTGCAGGCGCCGCTCGCGCTCTCGCTGTCGGAGCTGCTCGGCGCGGTGGACCGCGTGCTGCGCGCCGTGCGCGAGCCGCGGCTGCACGACGTCGTCGCGCGCCCGCTGGACGTGCCGACCGCGATCACGATCATCCGCTCGCTCCTGGCGCTGCGCGCCCGCGTGCTGTTCACCGAGGTGGTGCAGCGCGGCGCCGAGCCGTGGCAGGTGTTGTCGGCCCTGCTCGGCATCCTGGAGCTGGCCAAGCTGGGCGAGCTGCGCGTGGCA
>DASZRI010000174.1:0-3379 GCA_035549215.1 Gemmatimonadaceae bacterium
GAAGAGGCGGATGAGCACGATGCCAGCCACGAACCCGCCGACGTGGGCCCACACGGCGACGCCGCCGGAGATGTCGGGCTGCGTGGCCCCCAGCGACGGCAGCGCCTCCAGGAGCTGCACGGCGAACCACCAGAGCAGCACGATCCACGCCGGGATGCGGAACACCCGGAAGAAGATGATGAACCAGAACAGCATGTGGACGCGCACGCGCGGGTACAGCACGAGGTACGCGCCCATGATGCCCGAGATCGCCCCCGACGCGCCCACCGTCGGGATCGGCGACGCGGGATCGGAGGCGACCTGCGCCGCCGCGGCCGCCAGCCCGCAGATCAGGTAGAACGCCAGGAAGCGCCCCGGCCCCATGCTGTCCTCGATGGCGTGGCCGAACACCCAGAAGAACAGCGCGTTGCCCAGGATGTGCATCCAGCCGCCATGCAGGAACATGGCGATGAGCGGCGTCAGGAGGTTGATGGCGTCGTTGTCCACCACGCACGCGATCCCGGGGGCCATCGGCACCGCGGTCCCGACCGGCGCCATGTGCGTGAGCTCGGCGGGCACCATCCCCAGGTTGCAGACGCTGGTCAGGAGCCGCATGTCGTTGAAGCCGGCCCCCTGGACCACGATCCAGACGGCGAACATCGCGCCCAGGATGACCCAGGTCATGATGGGCACGCGGAGGGTCGGGTTCTCGTCGCTGAGCGGGATCATTCGGGCGGCAAATTAGGCGGTGTAAGCTGCCGTGGCGTCAGGGTTTGGCAACCGACGCCAGAGTGTCAGGCGCCGATCGGGAGCCACGGCGGGAATCCTGCCATGTTGGCGGGAATCTGCGGCCTCGGTCTTGCCATGAACAGGGGGCGTCATCGGGGCGGCTGCCGCCCCACCATTCAATTCCAGAGGATGAAATGGCGGACAAAGTCATCGGCATTGACCTGGGAACGACCAACTCCGTCGTCGCCGTGATGGAAGGTGGCGACCCGGTGGTCATCCCGAATGCGGAGGGTGGACGCACCACCCCGTCCGTAGTGGGCTTCACGAAGGACGGCGAGCGCCTGGTGGGCCAGGTGGCCAAGCGCCAGGCGGTCACGAATCCGCAGAACACGGTGTTCTCCATCAAGCGCTTCATGGGCCGCAAGGTCGGCGAGGTGCAGGGCGAGATCACGCGCGTGCCCTACAAGGTCGCCGCGGGCAGCAACGACGTGGCCACGGTGGAGGTCCAGGGCAAGCGCTACACGGCGCCCGAGATCTCGGCGATGATCCTGCAGAAGATGAAGCAGACGGCCGAGGACTACCTGGGGCAGTCGGTGTCCAAGGCGGTCATCACCGTGCCGGCGTACTTCAACGACGCGCAGCGGCAGGCGACCAAGGACGCGGGCAAGATCGCGGGGCTGGAAGTCCTGCGCATCATCAACGAACCCACGGCCGCGGCGCTGGCGTACGGCCTGGACAAGAAGAAGGACGAGAAGGTGGCGGTGTTCGACCTGGGCGGCGGCACGTACGACATCTCCGTGCTGGAGCTGTACGACGTGGAGGGCTCGCGCCAGTTCGAGGTGAAGTCCACGAACGGCGACACGCACCTGGGCGGCGACGACTTCGACCAGCGCGTGATCGACTGGATCGTGGCCGAGTTCAAGAAGGACCAGGGCATCGACCTGTCCAAGGACCCGATGGCGCTGCAGCGGCTCAAGGAGGCCGCCGAGAAGGCCAAGATGGAGCTGTCGAGCACGATGTCCACGGACATCAACCTCCCCTTCATCACGGCGGACGCCAGCGGCCCCAAGCACCTGAACTACACGCTCACGCGGGCCAAGTTCGAGCAGCTCGTGGACGACCTGATCCAGCGCACGCTGCCGCCCATGGAGCAGGCGCTCAAGGATGCGGGGCTCAAGCCGGGCGAGATCGACGAGGTGCTGCTGGTCGGCGGCTCGACGCGCATCCCGAAGATCCAGGAGATCGTCAAGAAGTTCTTCGGCAAGGACCCGAACAAGGGCGTGAACCCGGACGAGGTCGTGGCCATCGGCGCCGCGGTGCAGGGCGCGGTGCTCACCGGCGAGCAGAAGGACGTGCTGCTGCTCGACGTGACGCCGCTGTCGCTGGGCATCGAGACGCTGGGCGGCGTGACCACGGTGCTCATCCCGCGCAACACGACGATCCCGACCAAGAAGTCGGAGACGTTCAGCACGGCGGACGACAACCAGACGACGGTGGAGATCCACGTGCTGCAGGGCGAGCGCGAGATGGCGCGCGACAACCGCACGATCGGCAAGTTCCAGCTCACGGGCATCCCGCCCGCACCGCGCGGCGTGCCGCAGGTCGAGGTCACGTTCGACATCGACGCGAACGGCATCCTGCACGTGGCGGCGCGCGACAAGGCCACGGGCAAGGAGCAGAAGATCCGCATCGAGGCGTCCAGCGGGCTGTCGGACACCGAGATCGACCGCATGGTGAAGGACGCGGAGAAGAACGCGTCGGAGGACAAGAAGCGGCGCGAGGAGATCGACACGCGCAACCGGCTGGACAGCATGACCTACGAGGTGGAGAAGAACGCCAAGGAGTGGGCGGACAAGCTCCCGGGCGACCTCAAGGCCAAGCTGGACGCGTCGGTGGAGCGCTCGCGCAAGGCGCTGCGCGGCGACGACATGAACGAGATCCGCGCGGCGCAGGACGAGCTGTCCAAGACGTTCGCGGAGGCCGGGCAGTCGTTCTACGCGCAGAGCCAGGCGCAGGAGCCGGCGGGTGCGCCGGGCGCCGCGGCCGGCGCATCCACGGAAGCCGGCGCGAAGCCGGAGGATGTGGTCGAGGCCGACTACGAGATCGTGGACGACAGCAAGAAGTCTTAACGCCTCGTGACGGACGCATCGGGCGCCGGGGACATCCGTCTCCGGCGCCCGCTGCGCATGCAGCACCACCGGCGCCGGGAATCCAGCCACCACCGTTCACGCGGACTTCCGCATGGCGGAAACCCCTGCGCGGTGCTAATTGTCCAAGCAGTGCGCGATGGCGCGCGTGCGTGAACCAGCGCCCGAACCATCGCCAAGTTGCCGGGTAGGACCATGGGTCCCCCGCGGGCCGATGCACCCGCGGCGGGGCCAACAGCCTCTCACAACAGACGGACTGACGCATATGTCTACTGGTGCACGCATTCGCATGGGCGTCGTGCTCGCCGCGGCGTTCGTTGGTGGATTGATCGTCGCGTCGGGGTTCAACCTGACGCGCCTGAGCTGGGCGGAGGTGGTGAAGCCGAGCCTGCTGCGCGGCTCCCCCGAGCTGAACACGGGTCCTGCCCCCGTGCCGCCCCCGTCGGTGAAGTCCGCCGACGACTTCTCGGCGGCGTTCGAGTGGGCGTCGAACGTGGTGCGGCCCGCCGTGGTGTCCATCCAGG
>DASZRI010000175.1:0-4774 GCA_035549215.1 Gemmatimonadaceae bacterium
AGGAGCAGCTCCTGCGCCACATGCTCGACGCGGGACGCACGCTCCAGAAGGACGACCGCGAGGACACGGGCAAGCGCGAGGCGGAGTCGGCGGTCAATCCGCAGGTGTTCACGCCGCAGGGCGGCCAGGCCACGGGCCGCAGCGCCGATCGCTTCCGCCCCCCTGCGTGGGACGAGCTGCGCGGGCTCTCGGCCGACGAGCGGCGCGCCATCCTCGAATACTTCCGGCGGATCAATGCGCAGCGCCCGTAGCCTGCTCGTGGCCCTCGCGCTCCTGGCGCCGGTGGCGGTCCGCGCGCAGCAGCCGGACACGACCGTCTTCTACCGCGCGATGGACCTCGAGTCGGACAGCAAGTTCCGCGAGGCCGCGGTGCTCTACCGCCAGGCGCTGCGCACGCCGGCGCGCGTGAACGCGCTGCTCGGGCTCGAGCGCGTGTACGCCGAGCTCGGGTGGACGGACTCGCTCTTCGTGCCGCTCGATTCGCTCATCGCGCAGTGGCCGCAGGAGCCGGTGTATCGCGGCGCGCTGCTGCGCGCCTACGCCATGACCGGCCGCGACGCCGAGCTGCCCAGGGCGTTCGAGGCCTGGACGCAGGCGATGCCGAAGTCGTCGGAGCCGTACCGCGAGTACGCACGGCTGCTCCTGCAGCGCGGGCGGCCCGCGGGAGCGGACTCGATCATCGCCCAGGCGCGCGTTCGGCTTGGCACGACCGCCGACCTGCAGCTCGAGCTCGCGCAGTCGCGCGCGGCGACGGGGCAGTGGATTCCCAGTGCGGTGGCGTGGCGGTCGGCGCTCGCCGGCATGCCCGACCTGGACCAGGCCGCGGCCTTCTCGCTGGCCCCGGCGCCCGAGGACGCCCGCATCGGCATCCGCCAGACCTTCCTCGCCCCGCCGGTGGACGTCGGCGCACGCCGCGCGCTCGCCGCCCTCGAAATGGACTGGGGCTCGCCCGCCGACGGCTGGCATGCGCTGCGCGAGCTGTCGCCCGACAGCGCCGCCGCGGCAGCGTGGCTCGACTTCGCGCAGCGGTGCGAGGCCGACGAACGGTGGTCGCTCGCAAGGGACGCGCTCGTGGCCGCGCTCAAGTGGCGTCCGTCGCCCGACCTGGCGCTGCGCGCGGCCACGGCCGCACTCAATGCGGGCGATCCCGAGACCGCGCTCTCCGTGGCGCCGGAGGGCGGCGTGGACTCGGCGCGCGCGGCGATGACCGTGCTGCCGCTGCGCGTTCGCGCGCTGTCGGCCTACGGGCGGCCGGCGGACGCCGAGCACCTGGTGGCGGCGTACTCGCGCGTGCTCACGCCCAGCGGTCGCGCGGCACTGGAGCGATACGTCGCGTTCGGGTGGGTCCGCGCGGGCGACCTGGCGCGCGCGAAGGCCGCGCTCCAGCAGGCCGGCTCCAATCCCGACTCCAGCGACGCCGCGGGATGGATCGCGCTCTTCGAGGGCGACCTGCGCAGCGCACGCGCGCTGCTGCGCACCACCAGCGACGCGACGCCCGAGCTTGCGTTCGCCATGGGGCTCATGGCCCGCATGAAGGGCGACACGGCTGTCGCCGTCGGACAGGCATTCCTGGCACTGGCTCGGCGCGACTCGTCGGGCGCGGCGCGGGCGTTCCAGCACGCCGCCGCCGCGCACGCGGACGCCGCGTCCATGCTGCTTGGCGAGGCCGCGCAGATCCAGTCCGCACTGCGCAAGGAGCACGAGGCGATCGCGATCTGGCAGCGCATCCTCCAGGAATTCGCGGACAGCCCCGAGGCGCCCGCAGCCGACCTCGGATGGGCGCGCGCCTCGCAGCGGCTGGGCGACGCGTCCACGGCCGTCGCGCGGCTGGAACACCTGATCCTCACGTATCCGCAGAGCGCGCTGGTGCCGCAGGCGCGACGCGAACTCGACCTGGCGCGGCGCAGCATCCCGGGAGCCGGCTGATGGCACGACGCAGGAAGCTCGGGGCAGGGTGGATCGCGGCGCTGCTGCTGATCCTCGCGCTGCCCGCACGCGCGCAGCAGCTGCTCGTCCCGATGGACGACGCACAGGACGACCACCTCCGGGCGTACGGGCTCACGTACCACGTGCTCAAGGCCGGGCTCAAGGCGGAGTGGTTCCTGAACTATCGCGGCGGCTCGTTCCTGCTGCCCGACCTGCCGGACCTGCGCAAGGACGCGGCACTGGATGGCGTCACGGTCGAGCCGGTCAGCGCGGGGCAGGTGGCGTCGATTCGCGCGCAGATGGCCAGCGCGAACATGGACGCCGTGCCGCTGGAACGCGCGCCAAGGATCGCGGTGTACACGCCGCCCGACGCCGCGCCGTGGGACGACGCGGTCACGCTCGCGCTCAAGTACGCCGGCATCGAGTACACCGCCATCTACGACGACGACGTGGAGCACGGCGACCTGTCCAGGTACGACTGGCTGCACCTGCACCACGAGGACTTCACCGGGCAGTTCAACAAGTTCTACCTGGGCTACCGCGATGCGCCGTGGTTCATCGACATGGTGCACTCCGACCTCGCCACGGCGCAGCGGCTGGGGTTCCCCAACGTGCCGGCGCTCAAGAAGGACGTAGCCGACAAGATCCGCCAGTTCGTGATGAACGGCGGCTTCCTGTTCGCGATGTGCGGCGCGACCGAGACGCTGGAGCTCGCGCTCGCGGGCCACGACGTGGACATCGCGCAGCCGTTCTCGGATGGCACCCCGATGGATCCCGACGCCGACCGCAAGATGGACTGGTCGCGCGCGATGGCCTTCCGCGACGCGCACCTGGAGATGTCGCCCACCGTGAATTCGATGAGCGATATCGACGGCCACCAGGTGAACGTGCCGTCGCGGCGGCAGCCGCTGGGGACGTTCACGCTGTTCAATTTCTCCGCGAAGTTCGACCCGGTGGCGTCCATGCTCGTACAGGATCACCGCAGCGTGATCAACGACTTCTACGGCGTGACCACGAGCTTCGCCAAGGCGGACCTGAAGCCCGGCGATATCGTGCTCGGATTCGAGGAGGGCGCGCCGTGGGTCAAGTACATCCACGGCGACTATGGCAAGGGCACGTGGACGTACTACGGCGGCCACGATCCCGAAGACCCGCAGCACGCGATCGGCAACCCGCCCACCGACCTCTCGCTGCACAAGCATTCCCCCGGGTACCGGCTGATCCTGAACAACGTCCTGTTTCCCGCCGCCAAGAAGAAGCCGCTCAAGACGTGAGCAGGTGCTTCCGCGCTGGCGGTCCGAGGGGCCGCGGCGGCTGGCCACGGGGCCGTCGCCGGCGGCGGGCGCTAGCTTTCAGGGGATGCCTGCCGACGCTCCCGCCATCCGCCTGAGTTCGAAGGCCGCGGCCGCGATCCGCGCCGCGATCACGCTCGCGGGCGGCCGCGAGGTGTGCTTCGCCTGCGGCGAGGACGCCGACGGCGTGCTGCAGACGGCGCGCGTGGTGGCGCGCGGCGACGCGCAATGCGTGCTCGCGCTGCCCGGATTCGCGCAGCGCGGCGAGATGCTCGTGCACAACCACCCGTCGGGGCTCCTCGAGCCATCCGAGCCCGACCTGCACGTCGCTGCCGCGCTGCACGAGGAAGGCATCGGCTTCGCCATCGTCAACAACGAGGCCACGGATCTCTACGTCGTGGTCGAGATCCCGCGTGCCGTCGAAGTCGTGGAAGTCGACCCGGCCAGCGTTGAGCACGACCTCGGCCCCGAGGGCGCGATTGCCGGCCAGCACGCGCGATACGAGGACCGACCCGCGCAGCGGCGCATGGCGGCCACCATCACGCGCCTGTACAACGACGGCGGCGTGGCGCTGCTCGAGGCCGGCACCGGGATCGGCAAGTCACTCGGCTACCTGGTGCCCGCGCTGCGATGGGCCGCCGCCAACGGCGAGCGCACGATCGTGTCCACCAACACGATCAACCTGCAGGAGCAGCTCGTGCGCAAGGACCTGCCGTTCCTCGCGCGGGCGCTCACCGACCAGCCCGTGCGGTTCGCGCTCCTCAAGGGCTGGCGCAACTACCTGTGCCTGGCGCGACTTGGCCAGGCGCGCGCGTCCGGCGCATCGTTGTTCGAGGACACCGTCCGCACCGAGCTCGACATGATCTCGCAGTGGGCGGAGCGCACGAGCGATGGATCGCTGAGCGACCTGCCCGTGCGCCCGTCCGCCGAGGTGTGGGACGAGGTGTCGGCCGAGCCGGACCTGTGCACCCGCGTGCAGTGCTCGCACTTCGAGTCGTGCTTCCTGTTCCGCGCGCGCCGCGCCGCCGCCCAGGCCGACGTCATCGTCGTCAACCACCACCTGCTGATGGCCGACATCGCCGTTCGTCGTGCCTCGCAGAACTGGGACGATGCCGCGGTGCTGCCCGCGTACCAGCGGCTCGTGGTGGACGAGGGGCACCACCTGGAGGACGCTGCCGCGCAGCACCTGGGCGTCACGGTCACGCGCCGGGCACTGCAGCGGCTGTTCGCGCGGCTCGAGCGGCGCGGCAAGGGACTCCTGCCGTCACTCGTTGCGCGACTCGCCGCCGGACGTGACCTGCTGAGCCAGGCGAGCCTCGACCTCATCGATGCCCGCCTCGCCCCGTCGGTGCACGCGGCGCGGGAGAAGAGCAGCGTCCTGTTCGACCTGCTCGACGAACTGCTCGTCCAGTCTGGCCAGCCGGTCATGCGGCTCACCGAGGAGTTTGCCGTGCACCCGGTGTGGAAGGGCGGCTTGCGCGTCGCGCTCGAGGACACGCTGGCCGAGCTCGCCCTGCTCGACGAGGGACTCCGCACGGTGCGCGATCGCCTTGAGG
>DASZRI010000176.1:0-2027 GCA_035549215.1 Gemmatimonadaceae bacterium
GCCACTGATCCGCGCGGCGGACGGAGGACTCAGCAATGCGTAGAATGATCGTGGCGGCCGGCCTGGCCCTGCTGCCCGTTGTACCGATGGCCGCGGCGCAGGCCCAGGCCGGCGGCAACTGCTCGAACTGCACGGGCGTAAATGTGTCCAGTTCCACCATCACGGGTGGGGCGTTCACGCCCATGGCTTCTCTCACTCTCCTCAACCTGATTAGCCGTTCTACCAACGGCGCCCCCAGCGTCTCGTCCTTGCTGCTCGGGATGTCCGATGCTTCCGCACTCAACGCGTCGCTCGGTGCGTCATTCAGTGGCGGAGCATCCGATCCGGCCGTCACGCAACTGACGGGAGCGCTGAACAGGCTTTCCACTATATTGGCCGGGGGCGGGCTCGAGGCGGCTCAGGCCTACAACAATGCGGTCGCTCGCTTCAACGACCTGGTGAACAAGGCCAACAATGCCAGCCTGTTCTCGAATCACGACTTCCAGGTCCTCCACAATTTCCTGGTGCAAGTCGGGTCCAGCGCCATCAAGACGTCCTGACCCGCGCGACCGGAAGCCTCGCGCGAATCGCAGGTTGATCGCGTCGAGCTCCATGTTGGTGCGCTGCCTTTGAGCAGTCCGATTACGCAAGCGCAAACGGCGCGGCGGGGATTCCCCGCCGCGCCGTTTGCATTGGCGGCTCGTCCCTCGTACTGACGCTGCCCCCGCTGGCCAGCGCCTACCGGCTGGCCAGTCGCCCCAGCCGCTCCGCGGCACGCTCCAGCGTCTCCTTCTTCTTGCAGAACGCGAAGCGCACCAGCGACCGCCCCAGCGCACGGTCGTGGTAGAAGCTCGAGCCGGGCACCGTGGCCACTCCGATCTCCTGCGCCATCCACTTGGCAAAGGTCACGTCGTCGTCCTGGCTCAGCGCAGAGAAATCCGCCAGGATGTAGTACGCCCCCTCGGGCACCGAGAAGGTGAACCCGGCGTCGCGTAGCGCGCGCACCATCACCTCGCGCCGCTCCCGGTACGCCAGCGCCATGTGGTTGAAGTAGTCGGCGTCGAAGTGCATGCCCACCGCGCCGGCGGCCTGCAGCGGCGCCGGCGCGCCCACCGTCAGGAAGTCGTGCACCTTGCGGATCGCCGCCGTCTGCTCGGCTGGCGCGATGGCGTAGCCCAGCCGCCACCCGGTGCAGCTGAACGTCTTGCTCAGCCCGGAGATCGTGATCGTCCGCTCGCGCATGCCGGGCCACGTGGCCATCACGTGATGGTCCCCGGCGTACCGGATGTGCTCGTAGATCTCGTCGGTGATCGCCCACGCGTCGAAATCCTGGCACAGCGACGCGATCAGCGTCATCTCGTCGCGCGTGAGCACGCGCCCGCTCGGGTTGTGCGGCGTGTTGACGATGATTGCCTTGGTGCGCGGGCTGAACGCGGCCCGGAGCCGCTCGGGATCCAGCGTCCAGTCGGGCCGCTCCAGCGGCACGAACACCGGCTTCGCCCCCGCCAGGATCGCATCGGGCCCGTAATTCTCGTAGAACGGCTCGAGCACGATAACCTCGTCCCCCGGATCCACCAGCGCCAGGAACACGCTCGCCATGGCCTCGGTGGCGCCGCAGGTCACCGTCACCTCGCGGTCGGGATCCACTGGCATGTTGTACCAGCGGCGGTACTTCTCGGCGATCGCGTTGCGCAGCGGCGTGCTGCCCCACGTGATCGCGTACTGGTTCACGTCGCCGTGGATGGCCGTGCACGCCGCGTCCTTCATCGGCGCGGGCATGGGGAAGTCCGGGAAGCCCTGGGCCAGGTTCACCGCCTCGTACTGGTTGGCGATGCGCGTCATCTCGCGGATGACGGATTCCGTGAACGTCGAGGTGCGTTGTGCTGCGCGCACGACTGCTCCCGCGAAGAAGGGTGGGGGGACTGCTCCGAGAGGGTCGCTCCTGATTCCCGACGGGTGGTGCTACCGCTCCGACACGATGGCCAGCGCGCGCCGGATGAGCTCCGGCGCCGCCATGCCGCGTCCGCCGTCGTCCAGCGCCGCCCGCA
>DASZRI010000177.1:0-10449 GCA_035549215.1 Gemmatimonadaceae bacterium
CGGCAAGCCCCGGGAACGCGAGGGTGAAGTGGCCGAGGGAGATGACCAGCGCGCCGATCACGAGCGAGCGGCGCGTGCCGATGAACTGGTCGGCGAGGTAGCCGCCGATGACCGGCGTGAGCCACACCAGCATCGTGTACGTCCCGTACAGGTTGGCCGCGCGGGCGGTGTCCCACTTGAGCGCGTTCACGAGGTACAGGACGAGGATGGCGCGCATCCCGTAGTACGAGAAGCGCTCCCACATCTCGGTGATGAACAGGAGCCCGAGCCCGCGCGGATGACCGAACAGAGCGCGGTCGTCGAGGGCCGCGGCGCGGCCGTCGGCGCTCAGGGGCGTCGCGGAGGGTGATGACACGTCGGATTCTCGGCTGAAGGTGGGAAGGTCAGGATGAAGGGCCGCGCCGGGCGGCCGACGCAAGGATCAGGGCGAGCGGCCGCGGAGCGCGGCCGGGAAACATCAGGGTGAGCGGCCGTGGAGCGCGGCCACCGGAAGGTAACGTCCGGGCTGCGTGGTGCCACCGGCTTCGCGCTGCTGCTCCCACGAGACGGCCGTCGGCGCCTGCTTGATGCACGCGACGAAGTGCCCCGGGGCTTTTTCCTCGAGCGGGGGGACGATGCGCGTGCACGCCGCGTCCTTGCCGGGGTGATGGCACCGCGGGTGGAACACGCAACCCGAGGGCGGATTGGCCGGCGACGGGACGTCGCCGCTGAGGACGATCCGCTCGCGCGCCGCGCCGGGCCGTGGCACGGGCACGGCGGAGAGCAGCGCCTGCGTGTACGGCATGAGCGGCTCGGCGTACAGGTCGCGTGCGGTGGCCATCTCGACGATGCGGCCCAGGTACATCACGGCGACGCGATCGGCGATGTGCTCGACGACGGCAAGGTCGTGCGCGATGAACAGGTAGGCGAGGCCGCGGTCGCGCTGCAGGTCCTGCAGGAGGTTCACCACCTGCGCCTGCACGGACACGTCGAGCGCGGAGACGGGCTCGTCGCACACGATGAAGCGGGGCTCGACGCTGAGCGCGCGGGCGATGCCCACGCGCTGGCGCTGGCCGCCGGAGAACTCGTGCGGGTAGCGCGATGCGTACTCGGGGCGCAGCCCGACTTCCTCGAGCAGCTGGCGTACGCGACGGTCGGCGTCTGCGCCCTCGGCGATGCGGTGGATCGTGAGTCCCTCGCGCACGATGGCGCCGATCGTCATGCGCGGGTTGAGCGACGAGAACGGATCCTGGAAGACGATCTGCATCTGGCGCCGCAGCGCGCGCAGCGGCGCGGGGGCGAGGGAGAGGACGTCCTGGCCCGCAAAGGTGACGCGTCCCGCGGTGGGCTCGATGAGGCGCAGGATGGCGCGGCCGGTCGTCGTCTTGCCGCACCCCGATTCCCCGACGAGGCCGAGGGCTTCGCCGGGGGCGATGTCGAACGACACGCCGTCCACGGCGCGCACGACGCCGCGCGCGCGGCCGAGCAGCCCGGCCTTCTGCGGGAAGTGCTTGGCCAGGTCGCGGACGCTGAGCAGCGGAGCGGCGGCCGATTCAGCGCGCGGGGCCGTCATGCGCTGTCTCGGGGGCGGCTGGTCATGGGCATTGGGGCGTGATCCCGAAGTCGTGCGTGCATGCCGTCACGTCGTCGTCGCCGCGGCGCGGCGCTGCGGCTCCACCGCCAGGTGGCATCGCGACGCGTGCACGTCGCTGATCGCGTGGATGCCGGGGTGTTCTGCGCCGCAGCGCTCCCAGGCAAGGGAGCAGCGATCATGGAAGCGGCAGCCGGCGGGCCACGCCGTGGGTGCGGGCACAGTGCCGGGGATGGTCTGCAGGCGCTCGCGTGTGTCGCCGAGCGCGGGCATCGCGGCGAGCAGGCCCTGCGTGTACGGATGCTGCGGGCGCGCGAAGATCTCGGCAACGGGGGCCTGCTCCACCACCTCGCCGCCGTACATGACGACGACGCGCGATACCTGCTCGGCTACCACGCCGAGGTCGTGCGTGATGAGCAGCACCGAGGTGCCCGACTCGCGCTGCAGCTCGGCGAGCAGCTCGAGGATCTGTGCCTGGATGGTGACGTCGAGCGCGGTGGTGGGTTCGTCGGCGATGAGCAGGGCCGGGCGCATCATGAGGGCCATGGCGATCATCACGCGCTGGCGCATGCCGCCGGAGAGCTGGTGCGGATAGTCGCGTGCCCGCTCGTCGGGCGCCGGGATGCCGACGCGGTCGAGCATCGCGACGGCCTGCGTCCACGCGTCGCGGCGCGACGCGCCGGCGTGGATGCGTGCGACTTCGGCCACCTGGTCGCCGACGGTGAAGACGGGATTCAGCGCCGTCATCGGCTCCTGGAAGACCATCGCGATGCGATTGCCGCGGACGGCGCGCATCTCGCGCTCGCTGAGCGCCAGCAGGTCGCGTCCCTCGAAGAGGATGCGGCTGCCGGCCTCGATGCGGCCAGGCGGACGGACGAGGCGCAGGATGGAGAGCGCGGTCACGGACTTGCCGCATCCGGACTCACCGACGAGCCCCACCGTCTCGCCCGGGTTGATGGCCAGGGAGACACCGTCCACCGCGCGCGCAGTGCCCGCCGGGCCGTGAAACCAGGTGCGCAGGTTCTCGATGGACAGCAGCGGCTCAGGCATCCACGGGCTCCGGATGTTCGTGCATCGCGTGACCGGGAAGCTGCCGCGGGTCGAGCGCATCGCGCAAGGCGTCGCCCAGCGTGTTGAAGGCCATGACGATGACGACGATGACGATGCCGGGAGAGAACACGGCCCACCAGGCGGTGACGGACTGGGCCACCGCGTCCTGGAACATGGTTCCCAGGCTGGGCATGGGTTCGCGCGCGCCGATGCCCAGGAACGAGAGCCCGGCCTCGAGCACGATCACGTCGCCCACCGCGAGCGTCGTCGCGATGATCACCGGGGAGAGCACGTTGGGCAGGACGTGCCGCCAGGCGACGAGCCACGGGGGCGCGCCGAGCGCCCGCGCCGCGGTCGCAAAATCGCGGTCGCGGACGGCGAGCGCCTGCGCGCGCACCTGGCGTGCGACGCCGAACCAGCCGGTCAGGCCGATGAGGAGGATGAGCCCCCACAGCGGGACCGGGTTCCAGAGCGCGAGCACGGCGATGAGCAACAGGACGCGCGGCACGGAGAGCAGCGCGTCGATGAGCCGCATGAGGACGGCGTCGATCCAGCCGCCGGCGTACCCCGCCACGACGCCGTATGTCGTGCCCACGGTTGCAGACACGAGCACGGCCAGGATCGCGATTGCCAGGGAGATCCGCGTGCCGAACAGCACGCGGGCAAGCACGTCGCGGCTGAACCGATCGGTGCCCAAGGGGTGGTTCCACGACGGTGCCGTGCTCTTGAGGGCGACGATGTCGAGCTGCGCCGTGGGGCGGTAGTGCCACAGGTACGGCCCGACGATGGCGATGACACCGAGCACGATCAACGCGGCGAGCGCGGCCCGCGTGCCGGCGGCGGTGCCAAGGGGCGCGGCGGCGCGGCGTGGCCGGGTGAGCTCGTGCCGGATCGCGGCAAGGGACGTGGCGGGCATGGCGTGCCTACTGCCGCCGCAGCCGCGGATCGGCGAGCCGGTACAGCACGTCGGCCGCCAGGTTGCCGATGATCACCATGCACGAGCCGACCACGACGGACGCGAGCACGAGCGGGTAGTCGCGCGCGTCGATGGCGCTGGCGGCCAGGTAGCCCATGCCCGGCCATGCGAAGACCTTTTCCACGAACAGCGCGCCGCCAAGCAGGGCGGGGAACGCGAGCCCGAGCAGGGTGATGACGGGGAGCAGCGCGTTGCGCAGCACGTGTCGCCGCAGGACGGTGTGCTCGTCGAGGCCCTTGGCGCGCGCCGTCCGGACGAAGTCCATCGGCAGCACCTCGAGCAGCTCGCTGCGCTGGTACCGCAGGATTGCGGCGGCGGAGAGCAGCGTCAGTGTCAGGGCCGGCAGCACCAGGTGCCGCAGGAGGTCGAGCAGCGCGCGCCCGGGCGACATGTAGTCGTGCAGCACGGGGTCCACGATGCCACCCGCGGGGAACAGGGGCAGCCAGTACGCGAACGCCATGAGCATGACGAGCGCGAGCCAGAAGTCAGGCAGCGAGTAGAAGAAGAGCGCGACGCGGTGCGTGAGGCGGGCACGCCAGGTGCCCGCGTACCGCACCTCCACGAGCGCGAGCCACACGCCGAGCGCGAACGAGAGCGCGAGGGCGACGCCCATGAGCAGCAGCGTTCGCGGGAGGGCGGCCGCCAGCGCGTCGCGCACGGGCTCGTGCATGGAGTGCGAGTAGCCCAGGTCGCCGTGGAGCGCGCTGGACAGGTAGCGCACGTACTGCTCGCCGAGCGGCCGATCGTAGCCGAATGCCGCGCGCCATTGCGCGCGGATGGCCGGGCTGATGTTCGGCGCGTCGAACGAGAATGGGTCGCCCGGCGCCGCGTGGATCAGCAGGAACACCGCCGACAGCACGACCCACAGGACGACGGCGGCTTGCCCGAGGCGGGCCAGGAGGCGACGCGCCACGCGTCAGGGCTTGGCCGCGCCGAGCCCGATGCGGTCGCGGTCGATGCGCTCGGCGGGCGGGATCGTCCAGTCGGCCAGGTGCGCCCACCATTCGTCGGCACGCAGCGGCGCGGTGTGGATGCGCGTGCTGATCGCCCCGACCGTGAGCACGTCGTACAGCCAGACGGCGGGCGCGTCGTCGGCGAGCACCTGGTACGCGCGCACGGCATACGCGCGGGCGCGGGCCGGGTCGAACGACGTCAGCGCACTGTCGAGCAGCGCGTCGAACACGGGGTTGCTGTAGCCCACGGAGTTGGAGCCGCCCTTGTGCGCGCCGCCCGAGCCCCAGTTCTGCGTGTAGCCGCCGGGGCTGGGGTCTGTGCTGTACGCGTTGAGCGAGGCGTCGAAGTCGCGGGCGTCCTGGTGCGCCATGAACTCGGGGAACTGCATGCCGCCGATGTCCACCGTGATGCCGAGCCGGCGCAGCTGGTCCTGGATGAGCGTGGCGTACGTCATGCGCACGCGGCTGGACGTCGGCACCTGCAGCGTGAAGGCGAGCGGGTGCCCGTCGCGCGCGCGCATGCCGTCGGCGCCGCGCTTCCACCCGAGCGAATCGAGGAGCGCCGCCGCGTGCGTCGTGTCGAACGGCGGCAGGCGGAGCGTGGTGTCCGCCGACCCGAGCGAGCGCGGGAAGGGGCCGTAGGCGATGGCGCCGAGCGTGTCGAACACGTTGCGCAGCATGCCGCGCCGGTCGAGCGCCATGGAGATGGCGCGGCGCACGCGCGCGTCGCCGAAGATCGGATGCGGACGGGCGGGCTGCTTCGGGTCATGGAGGTTGAACCCCATGAACGCGTACTGCAGGCTCGGGTAGGGAAACGCGCGGACCTTCGCGTTGCCCTTGAGCTGCGCGAGCTGGTCGGGCGTCGTGATCTCGAACAGGTCGGCCTGGCCCGACAGGAGCTGCGTGAAGCCCGTGTTGTTGTCGGGCGTGATGGTGTACACCACGCGGTCCAGGTGCGCGCGGCCGCGGTAGTTCGCCGTGTCGGCCACGAGCTCGAGGCGCGAGCCGGCGTCCCAGCGCGCGAACCGGAAGCGGCCCGTGCCCACAGGATGCCGCGCGAACTGCGACGTCATCAGCTTCTCCGGGGCAATGTCCCGGAGCAGGTGTTCGGGCAGGATGGCGACCTGGTAGGCGATGTCGTAGAACGCCTCGGGGCGCCGCTGGTGGAACCACACCACGGCGGTGAGCGAGTCGCGCACCGACGCCGAGTCGATGTTGGCGACCTGCGGCGTGAAGGGCGACGCGAGCTTCGGGTTCTTGTAGAGGGCGACGGTGAAGCGCACATCGCTGGCGCGCACGGGCTGTCCGTCGTGCCAGCGTGCCTTCGGGTCGATGTGGAAGGCGATCGAGAGCGAGTCCCGTGCCCAGTCCCAGCGCTGCGCGAGCCGCGGCGTGAACCCCGCATCCCCGATGGTCTGCAGGCTGTCGCCGATCTCGGCCAGGTGGTCGAACACCTGGTCGCAGACCTCGCGGCTGAGCTGCGTGGCCGCGAGCGGCGGCAGCAGGACGTCGGCGTCGGTGGGCGTCGCGATGACCAGCGTGCCGCCGTCAGGAGAGCCGGAGGCCGCCTGGCGGGTCTCGGAGCACGCGGCGAGCGTGAGCAGCGACGCCGCCGACGCGAGGAGCAGGGAAAAGCGCATGACGATGGGGGAGGGTGGGGAACTCTCGACAACGATTGCCCGCGAAGGACGGGGCGTCAAGCGACATCAGCGACGCCAGGTCCACTCGGGATCCGCGTACCGCGCCGTGGCGGCGCGCACGTCGCGCTCGAGCTCGGCGTCGGGCTCGAGTGGCGCCGTGTCGGGACTCAGTACGCGCAGCGCGTCCACCAGTTTCGCGGCGACGTCGTGGAACGCCGGCGTCGGGGTGACGAGCCGTGCGAGCGTGGCCGCTGGCGGGGGCGCCGGCTGCGGGCGGCGGAGCACCTGCCCGATCAGCGGCTGGTCGTCCTCCACGAGGATCGAGCCGTGCTGCAGCAGCGCGCCGTCGGCCCGCCACTGCGCACTGCCGACGAGCTTCGCGCCGTTGGCGACGATCTCCCCGGCGCTCGGCTGGTCGAAGCACGGGGCAAGGCCGGGCGCGATGGTGCGCTTCGCGGGGGCGGCGAGATGGGCGGGCACGCCAAGCTCGCGCAGCGCGTGCAGCAGCAGGGCGTTGATCCGGTCGTAGGCGCCGCGGAGCGTGGCGTCAAACGCGTCCGGGGCGGTGACGCTGTACGTGACCTCGTGCCAGTGCAGCAGGGCGCGGCCGCCGGTGGGGCGGCGGACGAACTCCACGCCGAGGCGCGCGGCGGCATCGGTGTCGTAGGCATCGCGCGCCGCCTGGTTGCGGCCGAGCGAGAGCGTTGGAGACTGCCAGGCGTAGACGCGCAGCACCGCGTGGCCGGTGCGCCGGGCGCGCGCCATGAGGGCGTCGTCCCAGGCCATGTTGGCGGCGCCGGGCAGGGGCGCCGAGACGAGGTGCTGCCAGCGGATACGGTGGTCGGCCACGATGTCCGTAAGATCACCGACAGGCAGCGGCGGCGGGAGCGGAGGCGCCGTCGACCGGGCGCGAGGACGCCGCCGAACGGGGCCCGGGGGCTCCCGCGGACCCGGGGCGCGATTCCTTGACCCGGGGGATAGGTTTCAGGCACCACCCTCACCATCACGACGGCTGGCCATGACACCGAATTCCCGGAAGGCGCCCCCCGCGGCTGCCGACAGCTTCATCTCGCGGCACATTGGTCCCCGTGCGGCTGACATCGCCGCCATGCTCGAGACGGTGGGCTATCCCACGCTCGACGCATTCATCGACTCGGTGATCCCCGAGAACATCCGCCTGCGGCGCCCCCTGGACATCCACGGCGAGCGGAGCGAGCAGGAGGCGCTGGCGACGATGCGCGCGATGGCGCGCCGGAACCGCGTCTTCCGCTCGTACATCGGCATGGGATACGCGGACTGCCACACGCCGCCGGTGATCCAGCGCAACATCCTGGAGAACCCGGGCTGGTACACGGCGTATACGCCGTACCAGGCGGAGATCGCGCAGGGCCGGCTGGAAGCGCTGCTCAACTTCCAGACGATGGTGATGGACCTGACCGCGATGGAGATCGCGAACGCGTCGCTGCTGGACGAAGGCACGGCGGCGGCCGAGGCGATGACGATGGCGCACGCCATCCGCGGCGGGAACGGCAAGGAGCGGTTCTTCGTCTCGCACGAGTGCCACCCGCAGACGATCGACGTCGTGAAGACGCGCGCAGCAGTGCGCGGCATCGAGGTCGTGGTGGGCGACTGGCGCGCGTTCGCGTTCGACGGCACGGTGTTCGGCGCGCTGCTGCAGTACCCGGCGACCGACGGCGCGGTGCACGACTACCGCGGGTTCTGCGACGCGGCGCACGGTGATGGCGCGCTGGTGACCGTGGCGACCGACCTGATGAGCCTGGTGCTGCTGGCGCCGCCGGGCGAGTGGGGCGCCGACATCGTGGTCGGCAACTCGCAGCGGTTCGGCGTGCCGATGGGCTACGGCGGCCCGCACGCGGCGTTCTTCGCCACGAAGGACGAGTTCAAGCGCCAGATCCCGGGGCGCATCATCGGCGTCTCGCGCGACGCGGACGGGCACATGGCGCTGCGCATGGCGCTGCAGACGCGCGAGCAACACATCCGCCGCGAGAAGGCGACGAGCAACGTCTGCACGGCGCAGGTGCTGCTGGCGGTGATCGCCGGGATGTACGCGGTGTGGCACGGGCCCGAGGGGCTCACGCGCATCGCGCGGCACATCCACCGCTCGGCCGCCACGCTGGCGGCGGGCCTGGAGCAGCTCGGCTACACGATCGCCCACGCCGAGTACTTCGACACGATCCGCGTGGAGCTCGGCGGGCCGAAGGCGAAGGAGATCCTGCAGCGCGCCGTGGAGCGCGAGATCAACCTGCGCGCGATCGGCGACTCGGCGGTGTGCGTCGCGCTGGACGAGACGGTGACGGACGCGGACCTGGCCGACCTGCTCGCGGTGTTCGCGGGAGGCAAGGCGGCGCCCGACGTGGCGACGCTGGCGGCGGGCGTGGACGAGCGGTACGACGAGCGGTTCGCGCGCACGAGCGCGTTCCTCACGCACCCCGTGTTCAGCGCGCACCACTCCGAGACGGAGATGCTGCGCTACATGCGCACGCTGGAGTCGCGCGACCTGTCGCTCACGCACTCCATGATCCCGCTCGGCTCGTGCACGATGAAGCTCAACGCCACGGCGGAGATGTTCCCGATCACGTGGCCCGAGCTGTGCAAGCTGCACCCGTTCGTGCCGCGCGACCAGGCGCAGGGCTACACCGAGATGTTCGAGCGGCTGGAGGCGGCGCTGGCGGAGATCACGGGCTTTGCCGCCGTATCGCTGCAGCCGAACGCGGGCTCGCAGGGCGAGTACGCGGGCCTGCTGACGATCCACAACTACCATGCGGCGCGCGGCCAGGGGCACCGGAACGTGTGCCTGATCCCGCAGTCGGCGCACGGCACGAACCCGGCAAGCGCGGTGATGGCCGGGATGCAGGTCGTGGTCGTGAAGACGGACGCGAACGGCAACATCGACGTCGCTGACCTGGAGGCCAAGGCGCGCGCGCACTCGGCCAACCTGGCCGCGCTGATGGTGACGTACCCGTCCACGCACGGTGTCTTCGAGACGGCGATCACGGACGTCTGCCGCATCGTGCACGAGCACGGCGGGCAGGTGTACCTGGACGGCGCGAACATGAACGCGATGGTGGGGCTGGCCCGCCCGGGCGACATCGGCGCCGACGTGTGCCACCTGAACCTGCACAAGACGTTCTGCATCCCGCACGGCGGCGGCGGGCCGGGGATGGGCCCGATTGGCGTCGCGAAGCACCTCGTGCCGCACCTGCCGGGGCACCCCGTGGTGGACGTGGGGCACGCGAACGGCGCGGTGTCGGCGGCGCCGTGGGGCAGCGCCGACATCCTGCCGATCTCGATGATGTACATCGAGATGATGGGCGGCGAGGGGCTCACGCTGGCCACGAAGATCGCGATCCTGAACGCCAACTACGTCGCCAAGCGGCTGGAGCCGCACTACCCGGTGCTGTACAAGGGCGCGAACGGCGGCGTGGCGCACGAGTGCATCATCGACCCGCGCGCGCTCAAGGCGTCGAGCGGCGTGGAGGTGGAGGACATCGCCAAGCGGCTGATGGACTATGGCTTCCACGCGCCGACGGTCTCGTTCCCGGTGGCCGGCACGCTGATGATCGAGCCGACGGAGAGCGAGCCGAAGGGCGAGCTCGACCGCTTCTGCGACGCGATGATCGCGATCCGCGAGGAGATCCGCGAGATCGAGGGCGGCGCCGCGGACCGCAATGACAACGTGCTCAAGCACGCGCCGCACCCGGCGCACCGCCTGCTGGCCGACGCGTGGCCGCACGCGTACTCGCGCGAGAAGGCGGCGTACCCGGTCTCGTGGGTGCGCGCGCGCAAGTTCTGGCCGGCCGTGGGCCGCGTGGAGAGCGCCTACGGCGATCGCAACCTGGTGTGCGCCTGCCCGCCGATGGAGATGTACGAGGCGGTCGCGGCGGACTGATCGCCGCGCGCGGCACGCAACGCGAACGGGCCCGGTGCAGTGCACCGGGCCCGTTTCGCATCGGGTGGTCGTGCGGCTACTGGCCGAGGTGCGCGGCGTAGGCCGCGGCGTCGAGCAGGCCCGACTTGTCGGCCGCGTTGGCCATGCGGATCTTGACCATCCAGCCGTCGGTGTAGGGCGCGGTGTTCACGAGCGCGGGCTCGCCGTCCAGGCGGTCGTTGATCGCCACGACTTCGCCGGCCACCGGGCAGTAGAGCTCGGACACCGCCTTGACGGCCTCGATGGTGCCGAACACATCGTGCTTGGCGAACGTGGCGCCCACCTTGGGCAGCTCGAGGTAGACGATGTCG
>DASZRI010000178.1:0-20619 GCA_035549215.1 Gemmatimonadaceae bacterium
GAGCCCCAACGCACGCAACGCGCTCGGCATGACGTCGACCGTTCGACGCGGGCGCGACACCGGCGGGCGGTTCACCAGGAGCGGCACGAGCATGTGCTCCCGATGCAGCGCGCCGTGCGAGCTGACGTGCGGGATCGGCTCGTAGCGCGCGCGCAGGTCCCAGTCGCGCGCCGCCGACAGGATGATGTCGCCCGAGCGCGGCGCCTCGGCCAGGTGCGCGACCTGCACCAGCGAGTCCGGGTAATCCGTCGCGCTGGCGCGCGCATGGGCCTCATTGGCGTCGGCCTCGAATGCCGACGTGCCAAGGCCGAGCGGGTCGCCGGTCACGGGCTCGTAGCGATAGCGGTCGCCGCGACGCGCGACAATGGCGCGGCCGCGATCGCGCGTCCGCACCTCGCACCCAGCGCCGCGGAGCGGCAGCAGCGCGAGGTCCACCGAGGGAAGGCGCAGCAGCGCGTCGAGCAGCGGCGTCCACTGCGATCGCAGCGCGCCCCAGCCCTTTGGCGCCCGATGCTGCAGGTCCACGTACAGGTGCGCCATCGCGTTGCCGCTCACCATCACGGCAACGTCCGGGTGCAGCGTGAACACCCACGGGTGCGCCATCACGCGGAATCCCAGCTCTTCCACGCGGCGCTGCAGGTCCTCGTGCTGCCGCACGGGCGAGTGTCCGTGGTCGCTCACCACCCACAGGTGCAGGTCGCGCCACCGCCCGTCGCGCTCGGCGTCCGCGCGGATGCGGGCGGCGGCGTCGTCCACGATGCGCAGCGCGTCCACCACCAACGGCGCATCGTGGCCGCGTGCGTGCGAAGCCTTGTCCACGCCGGTGAACGCGGCGAACGCATAGTCGGGGTGCGCATCGCGCAGGCGGCGAACCACCGTGTCCGCGACTTCACTGTCGATGGTGAGCCACCCGCGCACGTCGCCGGAGAAGTGCGTGCGCGCGGCGCGCACGGCCGAGCGCAGGTCGAGGCCGCCCAGGCGGTTGCGGGGCGCGAGCCCGCGCGTGATGACGCTGAGCGCGGCGGCGCTGGAGGGCACGAGCTCGAAGATGGTCGGCGCGTGCGCGTCCACGTCCGTGTCCACGCGCGGCATCTGGTGTCCCACGTAGCTGCGCGTGTAGTCCGGCGCGCGGCACGCGGTACGGGCGCGGTCGAACCAGCGGATGCCGGGCAGCCCGACCGGCGCCGGGAAGCGCCCCATGAGGAAGGGCGCGTACGCGGGGCCCGTGACCGACGGGAAGACCGAGGTGATGGTGTGCAGGCCGCCCTCGTCGCGCAGGCGCGCGAGCGCCGGCAGCGCACCGGCGTCCATCGCGGCGGCGAGGGTGTCGGGGCGGACGCCGTCGGCGAGCAGGACGACTACGGGCACGGGACGGCGCAGGGCATGGGCGGAAAGCAAGCGAGGCCGTGCGGCGTCGGCAAGCGCATTGCTGGCGCGACCTCGGTGGATGCGCGTAAACTCCACGGGCGCGCCGAGCGCGCGCGTTTCCCACGACTGGATCCACGCTTATGGCATCGAAGAAGAACGGCAAGGCGGCCGCCGCTCCCAGGCGCAAGACGGGCGCAGCACGCACGGCCTCCGGCAAGCGCGCCGACATGGCGCTGCTGGACTCTGCGTCGCGCAGCGCGCTGGACGGCATGCGCGAGCGGACCGAAGCCGGCCACATCGCCGCGGGGCGCACGCCCCCGACCAAGGCGCCGCGCAGTTCCGGCTCGCGGCGCAAGGTGGACGAGGACCTGCGCGACCTGCCGATGACGGAGGACCAGAAGCTCCTGCAGGCGCCGGGCACCGCGGACGACTTCACGCGCACGGATCCGTGGCGTGTGCTGCGCATCACGGGCGAGATCATCGAGGGGTTCGACGCGCTGGCGCACGTCAACAAGGGCGTGACCATCTTCGGCTCGGCGCGCACGCACCCGAACGACCCGCAGTACGAGGCGGCGCGGGAAGTGGCGCGGCTGCTCGCCCAGGCCGGGTTCGCGATCATCACCGGCGGTGGCCCGGGCATCATGGAAGCCGCCAACCACGGGGCCAAGCTCGGCGGCGGGCTCTCGATCGGGTGCAACATCGAGCTGCCGTTCGAGCAGGGCGCGAACCCGTACATCGATACGCTCATCAACTTCCGCTATTTCTTCGTGCGGAAGACGATGTTCGTCAAATACTCCAGCGCCTTCATTATCTTCCCGGGCGGCTTCGGCACGCTCGACGAGGCCTTCGAGGCGCTCACGCTCATCCAGACGGGGAAGATCTACCAGTTCCCGGTGGTCTTCTTCGGCCGCCACTACTGGGCCGGGCTCATCCGCTGGCTGCAGACGCGCGTGCTGACCGAGGGCAAGATCTCGCCGGGCGACATGGACCTCATGATCATGACGGACGATCCCGCCGAGGCCGCGAAGGTGGTCATTCAGGCAAGTCGGGCGCAGGTGAGCGAACGCGAACGCCGGGGAGGCTGAGCAGGCATGGCAAAGAAGAAGACGTCGGGCAGCGGACGCGAGCGCGGTGGGTTCAAGGCGTCGCGGCATGGCACGGGCAAGCGCGCATCGGCGGCGGGCCCCAAGGCGGAGCAGAAGCGCGCGGCTGAACAGCGCGAGCAGGCGGGCGTCCAGCACAAGGCGGCGGAGCAGAGCCGCTTCCTGCGCGGCGGGCGCATCGACCCGCGGCGGATCAACGGCCGTGAGACTGTGGCCGACCTCGTGGACGGCACGTTCCTGGCGTACAACGCGGCGCGCCTGCGCGAGGCGTGCCAGCTGTTCACCACCAAGATGCTCGAGCCCGACGTGACGGTCGGCCTCACGCTCACCGGCGCCCTGACGCCGGCCGGGCTCGGCATGGCCGCGCTCATCCCGCTCATCGAGTCGGGCTTCGTGGACTGGATCATCTCCACCGGCGCGAACCTGTACCACGACACGCACTTCGGCCTCGGCCTCTCGATGCACCGCGGCAACGCGCAGGAGTCCGACGTCGTGCTGCGCGAGGAGGGCGTCGTGCGCATCTACGACATCTTCTTCGACTACGACGTGCTCCTCTCCACGGACGCATTCTTCCGCAAGATCATCCAGGGCCCGGAATTCCAGCGCAGCATGTCGAGCGCCGAGTTCCACCACCTGTGCGGCAAGTACGTGCGCGAGCGCGAGAAGGCGCTGGGCATCGGCCAGAAGTCCCTGCTGTCGGCGGCCTACGCGGCCGGCGTGCCGATCTACACGTCGTCGCCGGGCGACTCCTCCATCGGCATGAACGTCGCGGCGCTGTCGCTCGAGGGGAACCGCTGCGTGATCGACCCGAACCTCGACGTCAACGAGACGGCGTCCATCGTGCTCGACGCCAAGCGCGGCGGCGGGAAGTCGGCCGTACTCATCTGCGGCGGCGGCAGCCCGAAGAACTTCATGCTGCAGACGGAGCCGCAGATCCAGGAAGTGCTGGGCATCGACGAGAAGGGGCACGACTACTTCCTGCAGATCACCGACGCGCGGCCCGACACGGGCGGCCTCTCCGGCGCGACGCCAGCCGAGGCGGTGAGCTGGGGCAAGATCGACCCGGACCGCCTGCCGGACGCCGTCGTGTGCTACCTGGACTCGACCGTCGCGCTGCCGATCCTCACGTCGTACGCGCACGCGACGCACCGGAAGCGCCCGCTCAAGCGGCTGTACAAGCGTCGCGAGGCGATGATGCAGCGGCTGCGGGACGAGTTCGCCGCCGCGAACGGCTGATCAGCGCAGCGCGCGCACGAGGTTCATGCGCGCGTACTCCCCGCGCGACACGACGGCGGTGAGCTCGTCGCCGCCGAGCACCTCGCGCAGGATCGCGCGATCGCTCCAGCCGGCGGCGATGCGCGCCTCGATGGCGGCGATCGTGTCCTCCAGCCAGCCAGCCTTCGCCTCGAGGGCCCGTACGGGATCGCGTACGGGCCCTCGATGCGCGTCGAACATCTGCTTCGGGCGCAGCGCGATCGCCGCCCGCAGGCTGCGCACGAGCGTGCGCGGGTCCTCCTCCGCATGCGCGATCTTCACGCGCACGCCGAGCCAGAGGTCGCCGGTGAACAGCGTCTCGCGCGCCGCGTCCCAGGCGATGTGATGGTCGGCGGAGTGGCCGGGCGACGGCAGCAGGGCAAGTGCGTCGGGCGTGAACGACGCGTCGGGGGCCGTGAACGCCGCAGGCGCGCCCCACGTGAATCGGCGGTACGCGCGGATGGGTTCGTGCGCGCGCAGCGCTTCGCGCGTGGCGTCGCTCATGCCGATCGGGATGCCGAGCGAGGCGAGCAGGGGCGCGTTGCCGGCGTGATCCTCGTGCGCGTGCGTGAGCAGGGCGCCGTGCACGGGAAACTCGCGCAGCACGCGGCGCAGCGCACGCCCCGCGAGCGGGAAGCCCGTGTCGACCAGCACGCCGTGCGTGAGGTACGCGCTGACCTCGTAGCGAATCAGGCGGCTGCGCCAGCTGGCCATCCGGAACCGGATGACGTCACCATGGCGCTCGACTGCGATCATGCCACGAAGTCTAACGCTGCCGCGGCGCAGCAGCGGTGCTGGACGAACTGGCAGGCGAGGGGTAGCTTTCCCCGTATGGAACGCATGCTTCGACCGCTCGCGCAGGTGGCGCTGGAACGGCTTCGGCCGTAGCCGGGTAGTTCGGGCATGCTCGCGGCATTGGCGCCCGGCCACCCAGCCGGGCGCCGCGATTTTTATACCCTTTCAGTGTCGACCCATGATTGACGCGCTCAAGCAGAAACTCAGCGAGGAAGTCGAGCGGCTGCAGTACGAGCTGAACGTCACGCTGCCCAATGAGATCCGGAAGGCCGTGGAGCTCGGGGACCTGCGCGAGAACAGCGAGTACAAGGCGGCGCTGGAGCGGCAGCAGTTCGTGCAGGCGCGGCTGGGCCACCTGCGGCAGCGCCTCAGCAAGTTGTCGTCCATTGACCCGTCGCAGATCCCGCCCGACCGCGTCGGGCTGGGCTCCCGCGTCATCGTCGAGGACAAGAAGTCCAAGGCGCGCGAGACGTACCACCTGGTGTTTGGCGACGCCGTGGAATTCGAGGAAGGGCACGTGACCATGGCCTCGCCCATCGGGCGCGCGCTCCTCGGCAAGTCGGTGGGCGACGAGGTCATCCTGCGCCTGCCCACGGTCACGCGCCAGCTCGTGGTCGTGGAGCTCTACACGATCCACGACGAAGTCACGAGCAAGGAGTAGCCGTGACGACGGGCCCCGGCCGCGCGGCTATGCGGCCGGGTCGTTGGGCGGAGGCGGCGCTGCCGCGAGCAGCCGCTCGCCGATGCCCTGCATCTGCGCCAGGCGCTTCCGCGCCCACCCCGGCAGCCGCGCCGCCCCCGCCGCGAACAACGCCACGCCCGCGACACCCAGGAACGCGACGCTCGTGGAAGTCGACGAGTCGAGCCCGCCAGTGAGCAGGCTGATCACGGCCGCGGCTCCAGCGCCGACGCCATAGGCGAGGCCGGCCGCTATCCACATGCGCGCCCGCGCGTTGAACGTGCGCATGCGGAGCCGCTGGCCCTGCTGCCCCGGCTCGAGCATCACGTGCAGGTTTCCGTTGGACCACTGCCGCAGCGATCCGTCCCGGCTCACCGTGCCGCGCGCGTCGAAGGTCTCGCGCAGGTCGCCGACCAGGCGCTCCCATTCCGCGTCGGTCAGCGTGCGGCCGAGTTCCACCGTGGTGCCGACGCCAATCGGGAAGCCGAGCAGCGAACGTCGCGTGCGCGTGCCCACGCGATCCATGGACAGCGCCGCGCGGGCCACCTGATCCGGCGCGATGCCGGCCTGCCGGCCGATCTCCTGCAGCTCGGCGATCGTCAGGCCGTCCACCGGCGCGAGTTGCCGGCGCTCCGGCGGCTGCGCTTCCGTGGCGCGCCGGAAGATCTCCGCGACTTCCTCGTCGGTGTAGCGACGTTCGCTCATGACGGGAAAATATCGGCGGTCGCACGGGACGCCGCCATGCTCACGCGCCGGCCCCCGCGCCGAAGATCCGCCGCACCTCTTCGGCGAACCGCTCGACTTCAGCCCGCTGGTCCTGCTCGGTCCACCCGAGCAACGGGGCGACTCGGCGCGCAACGTCCGGGCCGATGCCCAGGCCGTTGTCACGCCGCTCGAAGGCGAGCTTGGTCCGGCGGATGAGGAGGTCGCCGAGCGTGCGCGCGTGCTCGTGCGCGACCGCAAAGGCAAGGTCGCCGAATCGCCACTCGAGGGCGGGGTCCACGCGAGCGCTGTCTGCACCCGTGCACGCGGCCTCGCGCCGAGCCGTGTCGTCGCCGAGCGGCGTCGTGCCGGTGATGCAGCGGTGCCGCACGCCCAGCCGGCGCTCCACGGCATCCACGACCTGCGCAGCCATGATGCGGTAGGTGGTGAGCTTGCCGCCCGTGATCGTCACGACGCCCGCAGGCGTCACCTCGATCGCGTGCTCGCGCGACGCGGCGCCCGGTGTGTCGCCCGATGCCGCGACCAGCGGCCGGATGCCCGCCCAGGCACTGACCACGTCGGCACGCGAGAGCGCGGCGGCAGGAAAGAAGGCGTTGGCCGCGGTGAGCAGGTAGTCCACGTCGGCCGCGCTTGCGCGCACGCTGTCGGGGCTCTCGTCGGCATAGGTGTCCGTGGTGCCGAAGATCGTGAACGTGCCGGCGGGCAGCGCGAACATCACGCGCCCGTCATCCGGGTGGAGCAGCGTGAGCGCGTCGCGGTTGCCCACGCGCTCGCGCGGCACGAGGATGTGCACGCCCTTGCTTCCGCGCACGCTGGGCCGCGCTGCCGCGCCTTCCAGCGCGCGCACGCTGTCGCTCCACGGGCCGGTCGCGTTGACGATCGCGCGGGCCTGCACCTCGGTCTCGGCGCCACTGAGCGTGCAGCGCAGGCGCGCGCCATCCGCGGTTGCGCCCTGCATGCGCAGCGCGGTGACCGTCACGTGATTCAGCACCGTCGCCCCGGCGCGCTCGGCGTCCAGCGCGTTGGCGAGCGTCAGCCGGGCGTCGTCCGTGTGCGCGTCCCAGTAGCGCACGCCCCCTGACAGGTGGCGCGCGTCCAGCGTGGGCTCTGCGCGCTGCACGGCGGCGGCGCGGAGGAGTTCGTGGCGGTGCACGTTCCGGAACAGCGCGAGTGCGTCGTAGAGCGTGACGCCCGCGTTGACCTTCCACAGCGGCAGCCGCGCCCCGCGGTACACGGGCCACGTGAACGCCAGCGGGTGCACCAGGTGCGGGGCCAGCCGCAGCAGCCGACGGCGCTCGTTGCTGGACTCGAACACCAGCCCGAGCTGGCCGTGTTCCAGGTAGCGCAGGCCGCCGTGCACCAGCCGCGACGATCGGCTGGACGTACCGCTCGCGAAGTCGTCCTTCTCGACGAGCAGCGTGCGCCAGCCGCGCAGCGCCGCGTCCCGGGCAATGCCGGCGCCGGTGATGCCCCCGCCGATCACGAGCACGTCGTACGACGATCCGGGCGAGGGGAGCCGGCCTGCGGCGTCAGGCGTCATGCGTCAACCTGCACCGCCGCCCGCCGCGGAACAAGCGGCCGCGATTGGCGGCTCGCGCGGGGCGCCTTAACTTGGAACCATGGCACCCTTCGGGAATGGCCGCCGTGTCGCCATCGTGGCCGGGGTGCGCACGCCGTTCGTGCGCGCCGGCACGCTGTTCAAGTCACTGAGCGCCATCGAGCTCGGTCGCCTGTGCGTGACCGAGCTGGTCCATCGCACGGACCTCGACCCGGCGCTCGTCGAGGCGGTCGTGTACGGCACCGTCGTCCACTCCGTGCTCGCGCCGAACATCGCGCGCGAAGTGTCGCTGATGCCGCTGCTCCGCAAGGGCACCGACGCGTACACGGTGAGCCGCGCCTGTGCCTCGGCCAACCAGGCGATCACCGACGCCGCCGACCAGATCGCCCTCGGCCACCGCGACGTCGTCATCGCCGGAGGCGCCGAGTCGCTGTCCAACGTGCCGATCCTGCACTCGCGCGGCATGTCCGACGCGCTCGTCGCGATGTCGCGCGCCAAGTCGCTCGGCCAGCGGATCGCGGCACTGTCGCGCATCCGCCCGCGCGACTTCGTCCCGGTCACGCCCGCCATCGCCGAGCCGACCACCGGCGAGACGATGGGCCAGAGCGCGGAGAAGATGGCCAAGCTCAATGGCATCCCGCGCGAGGAGCAGGACCAGTTCGCGCTGCGGTCGCATCGCCTGGCCGCGGTGGGCACGCAGGACGGGCGCCTCACCGCCGAGATCGCCCCCGTGTGGGTGCCGCCGAAGTACGCCGACGCCGTCACGAGCGACAACGGCATCCGCACCGACACGAGCATCGAGCAGCTCCGGATGCTCAAGCCCGTGTTCGACCGCCGCTACGGGTCGGTGACGGCGGGCAACTCGTCACCGCTCACCGACGGCGCCAGCGCCGTGCTGTTGATGAGCGAGGAGCGCGCCCGCGCCCTCGGGTACTCGCCGCTGGCCTTCATCCGCTCGTACGCCTACGCGGCGCTCGACCCGGGCGAGCAGCTCCTGATGGGGCCGGTGCTGGCCGCGCCCGTCGCGCTGCGCCGCGCCGGCCTCACGCTGCAGGACATGGACCTCATCGAGATGCACGAGGCGTTCGCGGCGCAGGTGCTGTGCAACCTGCGCGGGTTCGAGTCGCGCGAGTGGGCCGAGCGCGCCGGCATGAGCCAGCCGCTGGGCGAGGTGGACCGCTCGCGCCTGAACGTGATGGGCGGCTCGATCTCCATCGGCCACCCGTTCGGCGCCACGGGCGGCCGCATTCTCACCACGCTGGCCAACGAGCTGGCGCGGCGCGGCGGCCAGTTCGGCCTCATGACCGTCTGCGCCGCCGGCGGCCTCGGCCATGCCATGGTCATCGAACGCGCGTGAGACCCGGGGCCAGCGACGCATGATCTCCCTCGACCGCCAGGACGGCATCCTCGTCATCACGCTCGACATGCCGGGCGAGCCGGTGAACAAGCTCACCCGCGCGCTCGGCGACGAGCTGCGACAGACCATCGCCGACGTCGGGCGCGATGCCTCGGTGCGCGGCGCCGTGCTGATGAGCGGCAAGCCGGATTCGTTCATCGCCGGCGCCGACATCGAGCAGTTCCTGGAGTTCCGCCGCGCGGAAGACGCGGCCCGCACCGCGCAGCTCGGCCAGCAGGTGCTCGACGAGCTGGAGGCGCTGCGCGTGCCGGTCGTGGCCGCGATCCACGGCGCGTGCCTGGGCGGCGGCCTCGAGACCGCGCTCGCCTGCCGCTACCGCATCTGCACGGACCATCCGCGCACGGTGCTCGCGCAGCCGGAGGTGCAGCTCGGCGTGATCCCCGGCATGGGCGGCACGCAGAGGCTGCCGCGCCTGATCGGGCTGCAGGCGGCGCTGGACATGATCCTCACCGGCCGCAACATCCGCGCGCGCCGGGCCCTGCAGCTCGGCCTCGTGGACGAGATGGTGCACCCCGCGATCCTGCGCGAGGTCGCGGTCAAGCGGGCGCAGGAGCTGGCGAACGGCACGCTGCGCCCGGTACGTCGCGGCCACGGCGCCGGGGCCACCGGCCTGCTGCTGGACACCAACTTCGCCGGACGGAACGTCGTGTTCCGCAAGGCGGCGCAGGGCGTGGTGGAGAAGACGCGCGGCCAGTTCCCCGCGCCGTTGTCGGCCCTCGAGGCCGTGCGCACCGGCTTCGAGCGCGGGATGGTGGACGGGCTCCGTGACGAGGCGCGCCGCTTTGGCGAGCTCGCCGTCGGCGACGTCGCGCGCGAGCTGATCTTCCTGTTCTTCGCGTCCACGTCGCTCAAGAAGGACGCCGGCGTGGACGAGCCGGCGCCGCTGCCGCACCCCGTGCGCAAGCTGGGCGTCCTCGGCGCGGGATTCATGGGCGCGGGCATCGCCAGCGTCGCCGTGCAGCAGGGCACGCCGGTGCGGCTCAAGGACACCGACGGCGTGCGCGTCGGGAAGGGACTGGCCGCCGTGCGCGACGTGCTGTCCGAGCGGCTCCGCCGCAAGCAGGTCACGCGGCAGCAGTTCGACGACCAGATGCTGCTGGCCAGCGGCACGACGACGTACACGGGCTTCCGCACCGCGGACCTGGTCATCGAGGCCGTGTTCGAGGACCTCGGGCTCAAGCATCGCGTGCTGCGCGAGGTCGAGCCGCTGCTCGCGCCGGACGCGATCTACGCGTCCAACACGAGCACGATCCCGATCGCGCGCATCGCCGAGGCGTCGGCGCGGCCGCAGCGCGTGCTGGGCATGCACTTCTTCTCGCCCGTGCACCGCATGCCGCTGCTCGAGGTGATCCGCACGCCGGCCACCGACGCCGACGCGATCGTCACCGCGGTCGCGTACGGCCGCACGCTCGGCAAGACGGTCATCGTCGTCAACGACGGGCCCGGGTTCTACACGACGCGCACGCTCTCCGCGTACATGAATGAGGCGGGGATGCTGCTCGACCAGGGAGCGGCCATCGAGGCGATCGATGCGGCGCTCGTGGACTTCGGCTTTCCGGTCGGTCCGGTCACGCTGCTCGACGAGGTCGGCATCGACGTCGGCGGCAAGGTCGGGCTCGTGCTCTCCGAGGCGTTCGGCGACCGCATGGCGCCGTCGGACGCGCTGCGCCGCGTCGTCGAGTCGGGGCGCACCGGGCGCAAGGGCCGCAGCGGCTTCTACGCGTACGACGCGTCGGGCAGGAAGGGCGCCGTGGACCGCTCCATCTACGGGATCATCGGCGGGGCAGCAACGCGCATCGAGGTGCCCGCCACGGAAATGGTCGAGCGGTGCGTGCTCGCGATGGTCAATGAAGCGGCGCGCTGCCTGCAGGACGGGATCCTCCGCTCGCCGCGCGACGGCGACATCGGCGCCGTGTTCGGCATCGGCTTCCCGCCGTTCCGCGGCGGCCCGTTCCGGTATATTGATCGTGTGGGGGCCGAAGAAATCGTCCGCCGCCTGGACGACCTCCACGGCCGGTTCTCGCCGCGCTTTGCGCCTGCTGACCTCCTCGTGGACATGGCGCGCGCGCGCCAGCGCTTCTACCCGGCCGAAGGCCGGCCCGTGTGACGCAGCGCACGCCGTGCACGCGCGCGAATTCCTGTGACCCGCCCCGGCATGACAAGGTCTGAGCCGATGGACGCCAGCAGCGACGCGGACATCGTCGGGCGCGTGCTCGACGGCGACGTGGATGCCTTCGCGCTGCTCGTCGAGCGCTATCGCGACCGCTGCGCGCGGTACGCGATGCACATGCTGGGCAACCGAGAGGACGCGGAAGAGGTGATGCAGGATGCGTTCGTGCGCGCGTACCGCGCGCTCGGGCGGTGCGAGGATCCGGAGCGCTTCGGAGCGTGGCTGTTCCGGATCCTCGTGAACCGGTGCCGGACAGCCGGCGCACGCCGGTCGCGACGGGCACGGACGTTCGTGTCCGACGAGCTTGCGTTGATGAGCGCGTCGCAGGAGCACCCGGCGGAGCGCACGGCCTGGCGCGAGGAGATCCAGCGCGCGCTCGCCGAGCTCCGGCCAGAGCAGCGCGAGGCGTTCCTGCTGAAGAACGTGGAGGGGCTGGGGTACGAGGAGATGTCCGAGATGACCGGCGTGGGAGTTTCCGCGCTCAAGATGCGCGTCATGCGTGCCTGCGACCGGCTGCGGGTGTTGCTGCAGGAGGCGAACAGTGCCTGACCACGAACCGATGGTGGCGGACGCCGTGCTGGGAGAGCTGCGCCAGCCCGTGCCCGTGAGCGCCACGTTCAACGCGCGCGTCATGCGTGCCATCCAGGAGCTGCCGCACCGGCACGGGCGCGTGGTCCCGCTTCCCACGCGGTCCTCGCCGCGACGCATCCGGATCGCATTCGGCGCCGTCGCGGCCGGCGTGCTGGCCATGTTCGCGCTGCCGTCGTCGCCGCGCGCGCACGCGCGCCGCGTGCAGTTCGTGCTCGTCGCGCCCAGGGCGCGCAACGTGAAGGTGGTGGGCGACTTCAACGGCTGGGACACGTCGCACGCCGCGTTCCATGCGAAGAACCGCGGGGGCGGCGTGTGGTCCGTGACCGCGCCCGTGCCCGTCGGGCACCATCGCTACGCCTTCCTCGTGGACGACACGGTGTGGGTCGCGGACCCGATGGCACCCCGCGCCGACGAGGACTTCGGCACGCCCAACTCCGCGCTCCTCGTCCCGGACCAGGAATGAGGCGCGCGCTCCGAAGCGCGGCCGGGCTGCTGTTCCTCCCGGCCGCGGCCGCGTCGGCGCAGCGTCCCGCACTCGGCGCCGCCTTCGATCCCGCCACGCGCGCCGCCATCCAGTCAATCGTCGACTCGGCGCGGGCCGACGGGCTCCCGGCGGATGCCCTGGTCAACAAGGCGCTGGAGGGGGCCGGCAAGCACGCCGCCGGACCACGCATCGTCGGCGCCGTGCGGATGCTGTACGGCGAACTGGCGGCGTCCCGCGAAGCGCTCGGGGCGGCGTCGCGCCGCGACGAGGTCACCGCCGGCGCCCAGGCGCTGCACGCTGGCGCCGCCACGCCCGACCTGCACGCCCTGCGCCTTGCCGCCGGCCGGCGCCCGCTCGGCATGCCGCTCATGGTGCTCACCGACCTGATGTCCCGCGGGGTGCCGCCCGAGACCGCCGCCGGGATCATGGACAGCCTGGTCAGGGCCGGCGCGCGCGACGCCGACCTGGTCGCGTTCCAGCGGAACGTGCGCCTGGACGTGGACCGCGGGGCCGCCCCGGCCGCCGCCGCCACCACCCGGGTGCGCGGCGCCCTGGCCGCCCTCCGTTCGCACTGACCGCAGACTGGCCCGGCCACACCCGGACAGGGTACAATTCCCTGACCCTTAAATGATGGCCGTCATGCGTCGTGCGCTTGCCCTGCTGTTGCTGCCTATCGCTGCCGTGGTCGGTTCCTCCTGCGGAGGATCCCCAAGGCCGCAGACCGCCAGCCAGCCGGTGAATCCGGCGGCAATCTACCCCACGAACTTCACCAACCGCCGCCCGCTCACGCGCGCCGAGCGCTCGAACTTCACCGAGACCTCGCGCTACGCGGACGTGATGGCGTTCATCGACTCGCTGAAGCTGCTCGGCGGCCAGGTGGCCACCGGCAGCATCGGCAAGACGGCCGACGGCAAGGAGATCCCGTACGTCGTCGCCTCGCGGCCGCTGGTCCGCACGCCCATCGAGGCCAAGCGGCTCAACCGCCCGATCGTCTACGTGCAGGGCGACATCCACGGCGGCGAGGTGGAGGGCAAGGAAGCGGTGCTCTCCATGCTGCGCGAGCTGGTGTTCGACAAGAACCCCAACGTCCTCGACTCGCTGGTGCTCGTCGTCGTCCCGATCTACAATGCCGACGGCAACGACTCGCTCGGCCCGCAGGCGCGCAATCGCGCCGAGCAGGACGGCCCGGAGGACATCGGCCAGCGCGCCAATGCGCAGGGGCTGGACCTGAACCGCGACTACGTGAAGGCCGAAGCGCCGGAGACGCGGGCTTCGCTGGCGATGTTCAATGCCTGGGATCCGGATGTGTTCCTGGACCTTCACACGACGGACGGCAGCTTCCACGGCTACGCGCTCACGTACGCGGCGTCGCTGAACCCGGCCGCGAAGTGGACGGGCCCGTTCACGATGGACACGCTGCTCCCCGCGGTGCGGCGCAACCTGCTCGTGCGTGACCGCATCCAGACGTTCGACTACGGCAACTTCGAGGAGCGCGCGGGACGCCCGCACGGCTGGTACACGTACGAGCCCTACGCGCGCTACGGCACCAACTACTACGGCCTGCGCGGGCGCATCTCGATCCTGAGCGAGGCGTACTCGCACGATCCCTTCCGCACGCGCATCGCCTCCACGTACGCCTTCATGTCCGAGCTGTTCTCGCTGCTGGCGGCGAACAGCGACGCCATCGTGGACGTGGGGCGCGAGGCCGACCGCCGTACCACCGTGGGCGGGACGACCCCGCGCGATGCGCCGCTCGTCGCGCTGCGCTCCGAGTTCACCACGCACCCGCGCACGGCTGACATCATCGTCGAGGACCTGGGGCGCCTGCCGGACTCCACGCAGAAGCTCCCCGGCGTGCCGCGCGGCTTTCGCCGCATCGGCAAGTTCCACACCGAGCGCATGCCGGCGTACACGCGGTTCGTGCCCACGCTCGAGCGGCGCATGCCCGTGGCCTACGCCTTCGGCGCCGCGCAGGCCGACGTGGCGAGGCGACTCCAGATGCACGGCGTGTACGTCGAGCAGCTGACCGACTCGCTGCCCGTGCGAATCGAGCGGTTCACGATCGACTCCGTGGTGCGGGCGCCCACCGCGTTCCAGCGCCACAACCTGGTGCGCGTCGAGGGCCGATGGATGCCTGAGGCGCGCACGCTGCCGGCCGGCACCTTCATCGTTCGCGAGGGACAACCGCTCGGCATCCTGTCCATGTACCTGCTCGAGCCCGAGGGCGACGACGGATTCACGGCGTGGAACGTCATGGATCCGTGGATCGCACCGGGCCGTGAGTACCCCGTGCTGCGGATCGTGGAATCGTTCCCGGTCAACGCCCCGCTGCGCCAGGCCCAACAGTAGCCCCCGTGCCCGCGCCCGTGCGCGGGCCTCGTGTTTCCGCCGCCCCCCGGCGCCCAATGTTCGAGAGGACTCATGCTTCGTTCCACGCTCCTGTACCTGTCCAACCAGCCCGGCATCTTCCGCTTCGTCCGCCGCAACCGCCTCGCCAAGTCGTTCGCGAGCCGCTTCGTTGCCGGCGAGACGCTCGACGAGGCGCTCAACGCGGTGCGCGACCTGAACGCCCGCGGCATCACCGTCTCGCTCGACCTGCTCGGCGAGAGCGTCACGAATGAGCAGGAGGCCCGCGCCGCGCGTGACGAGTACCTGGCCATCCTCGACCGCATCCACGAGCGCAACCTGAATGCGAACGTGTCGGTGAAGCTCACGGCCATGGGGCTCGACATCTCCGAGGACCTGTGCGTCGCCATCATGCGCGACATCCTCGAGCGTGCCCAGCGGTACAGCACCTTCGTGCGCCTGGACATGGAGTCCAGCGCCTACACCGAGCGCACGCTGCGCCTGTTCGAGGAGCGCCTCTACCCGGGCTTCAAGCAGAACGTCGGCGTCGTGCTGCAGAGCTACCTGTACCGCACCTTCGCCGACGTCGAGCGCGCCATCGACCTCAAGTGCCGCGTGCGCCTGTGCAAGGGCGCGTACAAGGAGCCGGCGGCGGTCGCGTATCCCGACAAGAAGGACGTGGACGCCAATTACGTGAAGTGCATGCACGCGCTGCTCGAGCGCGCCAACTACCCGGCCATCGCCACGCACGACCCGGCGATCATCGCCGAGGTCAAGCGCTTCGCGACCGAGCGCGGCATCGCCCCCGACCGCTTCGAGTTCCAGATGCTGTACGGCGTCCGCCGCGACCTGCAGGAACAGCTCGTGCGCGAGGGCTACCGCATGCGCGTGTACATCCCGTTCGGCACGCAGTGGTACCCGTACCTGATGCGGCGGCTGGCCGAGCGCCCGGCCAACATTGCGTTCATCACGGGCAACGTCCTGCGCGAGGCGATCGGCGGACGCCGCTGACCATGCACGGGCAGTTCAAGCCGGCCGACCACTCGAAGGGCGACGCCAACACGCTGGGCGGGTACATGGCGGTCCACGACCGCCCGGCGGCGTTCGAGGGCCCGGACGGCTTCTCCTACAGCGTGGAGATCCTCACCGACCGCACCGGCGAGGCCGCCGCGCCCATCGGCGCGTTCCTGCTGTTCGTCCAATGGGCGCGCATCGGCGCCGCGTCGCCGCAGGGCCACCTCGAGAGCGACTTCCTCGCCCGCGGCACCGACGAGGCCGAGGTGCGCGCGCGCGCCGGTGCCATGGGCCTCGCCGAGGTGAAGGCGCTCCTCGACCAGCTCGTTGCCGCGCGCGACGGCGCCCGCCCCGCGCGCCGCTGGTGGGACGCCATGCGCGCCGACGATCCCGCGCACGACGCATGACGCACGATCCCGCGCGCACCGGTATCGTGGCCGGCGGCACCGGCGGCGTCTGGCGCGTGCTCACGGACGACGGCGAGCTGCTCGACGCCTCGCTGCGTGGTCGCCTGAAGAAGGCCGACGTCGGGCGTCGGGCCGGCGGCTCGATTCGCCGCGACACGGTCGCCACGGCGGCCGAGGTCGTGAAGCTGGCCGTGGGCGACCGCGTGCGGCTGGAGCGCGACGCGCGCGACCAGGCGTGGGCCATCGGCGAGATCCTGCCGCGCACGTCGCGCCTCGCGCGCCGCGCACCGGGCGGCGGCCGCGGCGAGCGCACCATCGCCGCGAACGTGGACCAGGTGGTGATCGTCTTCGCCGCCGCTCGGCCCGACCCGCACCCGCGCATGCTCGACCGCTTCCTGGTCATCGCCGAGGCGAACGGCCTCGCGGCGCGCATCGTGATCAACAAGGTGGACCTTGTGGATGCGGCCGAGGCGCATACGCGCTTCGGCGACTACGCGACGGCGGGATACCCCGTGCATTTCGCGAGCGTGAAGCGCGGCGATGGGCTGGAAGCGCTGCTGCACGCGCTCGCCGGGCGGCTGTCCGTGCTCACGGGACCCAGCGGGGTGGGGAAGTCGTCGCTGCTGAACGCGCTCTTTCCCGGGCTCAGCCTGCGCGTGGGCGAGATCAGCGCGTCGGTGAACAAGGGGCGCCACACGACGGTGGGCGCGTCGCTGCATCCGCTGCCGCCGCCGGCCACGGGGTACGTCGTGGACACGCCGGGGCTGCGCGAGGTGGGGATGTGGGAGCTGCCCGTGGACCGGCTCGACCACTGCTTCCCCGAGTTCCGGCCGTACCACGACCGGTGCCGGTTCGCTGACTGCGCGCACGATCGCGAGCCGGAGTGCGCGGTGCGCGCCGCCGTGGAGCGTGGCGACGTGAGCGCCGCGCGGTATGAAAGCTACCTGCTGCTGGCGCAGGAGCTGCGCGACGCGCGCCCAGCCTGGGACTGAGCGCGCGCCGCGGCGCGTTCAGTGCTTGACCAGGATCAGGAACTTCGAGTTCGCCCAGAACTGCTCGGGCTGCGCCACGTGCAGGCCGCCCGTGATGTGCCCGTTCTTCGTCTGGTAGGCCGTGGCGTACTGCATGTCCTGCGGCGTGAACACCGAGTACTCGCCGTCGGGCAGCGTGATGTCGCGGTCCTTCAGCCGGTCAATGCGCGTGAACGTGGACGTGTCCAGCGTGCGCGCCATCTTCACCGGCCGGTCGCCGAAGAGCAGGAACTTCTTGTTGCCCTCCTCCACCAGCACGCCCTTCTGCACCAGCTCGTCGCGCGTGCCGGCCACGTAGTAGGCCAGGTTCTTCTCGGTGGTGAGCTGCCCCACCGTGTCGGCCAGCGCCGTCTTCACCGTGGTCAGCGTGTCCACCTGGCCCTTGAGCGAGGCGATCTGCTGGTTCTGCTGGTCGATGATCGCCTGAAACTCCGTCTTCTGGCGCTCCACCGTCTCGCGGAAGTCCGCGATCGTCTTCTCATACTGTGCAATCTGCTCGGAGAGCGTGGAGTCCCGCTTGGAGAGCGAGGCCACGCGCGTGCGCATGGAGCGGAGCCGCGCGTCCGTGGAGTCGAGGCGCGCGACGAGCATCCGGATCTTGCCCAGCGTCTCCTCGCGGTCCTCCTTGATCCTGGCCGCCTCGGCCGGCGTGGCGAGCTTGGCCCCGGCCTTCGGCTTGGGCAGGCTGCGCGCCTTGGCGATCTCCGCGTCGATGTCGTTCACGAACTGCGTGGACACCAGCATGTCGTTCAGGAGCTGGTTCTTGATGGCCAGCAGCGAGTCCTGGCGCAGCGAGTCGGCCTTGGAGAGCTCGGCGAGCTGCTGCTTGGCCTTGGTGTCACAGCCGGCCAGCAGGGCCGGGAGGAGCAGGAGCAGCGTCAGTCGTTTCACGAAACCATCCTCCGCAGAGGTTGAACAATCACCAGCGACCGCGCTCGCCCGCCAACGCGATGACCCGGTCCAGCCGCTCGGCGGCGTGGGCCCAGTTCACCTCGACGGCGCGCTGGGCCTGCTCCGCGCGCCCGTCCTCGATGGCGTCGATGATCGCGTCGTGCTCGTCCGCCGACGAGCGGATGTTGCCGGAGAGCATGCTGATGTACATCCGGATGTACCGCTCGGCCTGCGGCTTCACGGCGTCGTGCAGCGCGATCAGGCGCGGACCTACCCCAGCTTCTACCACGCAGCGGTGCAAACGTTCGTCGGCGTCGTAGAGCCGGCTGTGGTCCACCGGGTTCCCGCGCCCGGCGCGGAGGAACTCGCCGTTCAGGGTGCGGAGCTCGCGCACCAGCGGCTTGCGGCGCTCGGCGTCGAGCTCGGCTGCGCGGCGCGCCCCGAGGCCCTCCAGCGCGCCGACGATGTCGAGGAGCTCGCGGACATCCTCGCGCGTGAGCGGCGCCACGGTGAGGCGTGACTGCTGCGCCCCGGGTGCGCCCATCACATAGCCCTCCTGCTGCAGCCGCTGCAGGGCCTCGCGCACCGGCGTGCGGCTCACGCCCAGGCGCTCGGCGATTTCCGTCTCGACGATGCGCGTGCCAGGCGCGAGCAGCCCCTGCACGATCAGGTCCCGCAGGCGGGTGTACACCTGTTCGGGCCGTGAGCCGTGCGGCGGCTGGTCGGTGCGGCGCGGGCGCGCGGGGCGGGCAGGAGTGCGGCGGCTGGGCATGGGGTCGTGACGGCCGGACCCACAATATAGGTCGCCCGGGCCCGTCGTGGACCCCTTGAAGCACGGCCGTCGGCCGGGTCTTGCGCAGTTATGTATACAATTTTACATACTAAAGTGTCAGCCGCAGCTGCTCGCGGCGTTGCTCCCCCGGCCCCCACCCGGCACGCCCCCGCACCCCGCCTCCCATGAGCCTCTGGTTCCGAAAGCCCGTTGCGCAGCTCATCGCCGACTCCGAGTCCGGCCACCTGGCCCGCGCCCTTGGCCCCGGCGCCCTCACCCTGCTCGGCATCGGCGCCATCGTCGGCGCCGGCATCTTCGTCATCACGGGCACCGTCGCCAGCGAGAACGCCGGGCCCGCCATGGTCCTCTCCATGATCCTCGCCGGCGTCGCCTGCGCCTTTGCCGGGCTCTGCTACGCCGAGCTCGCCAGCATGATTCCCGTCGCGGGGTCCGCGTACACCTACGCCTACAGCACGCTCGGCGAGCTCATGGCCTGGATCATCGGCTGGGACCTGATCCTCGAGTACTCGCTCAGCGTCGCCACGGTGGCCCTCGGCTGGGGCGCCAACCTCGTCAGCCTGCTCGCCGACGCCGGCATCGCGCTGCCGCCGCGCCTGGTGGCCGCCCCCGGCCAGGTGGTCACGCTCGCCGACGGCTCGCACGTCGCCGGGCTCTTCAACGTGCCCGCGTTCCTCATCGTCCTGCTCATCACCGGGCTGCTCGTGGTCGGGGTGCGGGAGTCGGCGCGCGCGAACGCGGTCATCGTCGTCGCCAAGCTTGCCGTGCTCGTGCTGTTCATCGCCGTCGGTTCGCGCTTCATCCACCCCGGGCTCCTCCACCCGCTCGTGCCGCCGAACACGGGCACCTTCGGCAGCTTCGGCTGGAGCGGCGTGCTCCGCGGCGCCGGCGTGATCTTCTTCGCGTACATCGGCTTCGACGCCGTGTCCACGGCGGCGCAGGAAGCGAAGAACCCGAGCCGCGACATGCCGATCGGCATCCTCACGTCGCTCGCCGTCTGCACGCTGCTCTACGTGGCGGTCTCGCTCGTGCTCACCGGCGTCGTGCCGTACCGGATGCTCAACGTCGCCGATCCGCTGAACGTCGCCGTCGCCCATACCACGGCGCACTGGCTCGGTCCCATCATCAAGCTCGGCGCGCTGGCCGGCATGTTCAGCGTGATGCTCGTGAACCTCATGGCGCAGCCGCGCATCTTCTACTCGATGGCGCGCGACGGGCTGCTGCCGCCGGTCTTCGGGCAGATCCACCCGCGCTTCCGCACGCCGCACGTCACCACGACGATGACGGGGGTCGTCGTGGCCGTGGCGGCGGCGCTGCTGCCGCTCGGGATCCTCAGCCAGCTCGTGAGCATCGGCACGCTGCTCGCGTTCGCGATCGTCTGCGTGGGCGTGCTCGTGCTGCGGCGGACGGATCCCGATCGCCCGCGCCCCTTCCGCGCGCCGTGGTCGCCGTTCGTGCCGCTGGGCGGTGTCGGCGTGTGCCTGTACCTGATGTGGGGGCTGCCGTCAGAGACGTGGCTGCGCCTGGTGGTGTGGCTGGCCATCGGCCTCGCGATCTACTTCGGTTACGGGCGGCGGAACGCGGTGGCGGTGCGACAGGCAGCCACGGCGCCGGCCGGCGCAAGGCCCGCGCTGTAGCGCGGTGGCGCGCGGGGCGGCATCTTATCCGGGATGCCGTCCCGCCTTCCCGCGCTGCTGGTGCTCCTCCCGGCGGCGGCCTGCGCGCGCACCGCGCCACCGGCCCCACCACGCGAATTCGGCGTGCACGTCGAGAGCGCCCGCGCCGACTCCGCGCCCGTGCGCTTCCGCATGTCCGTGCAAGGCGCGCTCGAGCTCGGCATCCGCTCCCTGCGTGTCGCCGAGCAGCCGGACAAGTCGCTGCTCATCGCCACGCCCGCCGACCTGGTCGTGAACAAGGGAACGGGCAGCGCGCTCATCGTGGCCGCCGGGGCCGGCGACTCGATTCGCGTCACGGCGCTCGACTCCAGCGATGCCGTGC
>DASZRI010000179.1:0-4357 GCA_035549215.1 Gemmatimonadaceae bacterium
GAGCACCGTGAGCAGCCCGCCATCGCCGCCCACGTAGGTCCGCGTCAGATCCGTGGCCTCAAGGATCGTCATTCGTGCCGAATCGCCTCAACCGGGTACAGCCGTGCCGCCTGCACCGCCGGGTAGATCGTCGCGACCGCCGCGATCAGCAGGCTCGCCACCACGATCAGCAGGACGTCCAGTGCCTGCGTCGCCACCGGCAGGTGGTCGATGAAATATACCGACGGGTCCAAGGGGATCAGCCGGTAGCGGTCCACCGTGACCGCCGCCGCGAGCCCGATCACGACGCCCACGCCCGTGCCCACCACGCCGATCACGACGCCCTGCGCGAAGAAGATCCGCCGGATGGACGCCGCCGGCATGCCCATGGCCCGCAGGATCCCGATCTCCCGCGTCTTGTCGGCCACGACCATCGTGAGCGTGCTGACGATGTTGAACGCAGCCACGATCACGATCAGCAGCAGGATCACCGACATGCCCAGCTTCTCCAGCTTGAGCGCCTGGAAGAGCGACGAATTCTGCGCCTGCCAGTCCTCGGTGCGGTACGGATAACCCAGCGTGTCCGCCAGCGCCGAGGCGATCCCCGGCGCCTGCCACCGCGTCGGCGTGCGGACCTCGATGCCCGTCACCGCGTTCCCGAGGTCGCCGATGCGCTGCGCCTCGCGCACTGACGTGAAGACGTACGCGTTGTCGTACTCGTACATCCCGGTCTTGAAGATGCCCGTGACCGGCAGCCGCTCCACGCGCGGCGTCGGCATGCCCGTCACCGGCGAAATCTGCGTGCTCCCGAGCGCGAACACGGTGATCGAGTCGATCCCGGGCGTCACGTCCAGCCGCTGCGCCAGGCGCTCGCCCACCACCGCGCCCCTCGACTCCCCGTCGGTGGACTGGAATCCGAAGTCCCCGGCCGTGGCCGTCCGGCGGATGGAGGTCACCGGCTTGAGGCCGGCGCGGTCCGGCTCGATGCCCATGATGAACGCACCGTCGGCGTATTGGTGCCCGCCGCTCACGATCGCCTTGGTCAGCACGAACGGCGCCGCCGCCACCACGCCGGGTTGCCGGCGCACGACGGGGAGGATCGTGTCCCAGCGCGCCATCGTCAGGTCGTCGCCGAACGTGAGGACGCGGATGTCGGGGCTGCCCAGCAGGATCTTGTCCCGCAGGTCGTTCTGGAGCCCGTTCATCACGCCGATGATGACGATGAGCGCGCTCACCCCCACGATCACCCCGCCGATCGCGATCACGCTGATCAGCGACAGCAGGCGCGACCCACGCCGGCTGCGCAGGTAGCGCCACGCGATCGCGAGCTCCAGGCGGGTCATTCCGGGCGCAGCGTGGGAAACAGGATGACGTCGCGGATGTTCGGCGTGTCCGTCAGGTACATGAACAGGCGGTCGATCCCGATGCCCACGCCGCCGGTCGGCGGCATGCCGTACTCCATCGCGCGCAGGTAGTCCTCGTCCACGCCCGTCGCTTCCTCATCGCCGGCCGCCTTGAGGCGCGCCTGCGCCTCGAACCGCGAGCGCTGGTCGATCGGGTCATTCAGCTCGCTGAATGCGTTGGCCAGCTCGCGACCGCGGGCGAACAGCTCGAACCGCTCCGTGAGCTGCGGGTTGCCGCGCTTCGGCTTGGCCAGCGGCGACAGCTCCACCGGGTAGTCCACGACGAACGTCGGCGTGTCGATCTTCGACTCCACCAGCGCCTGGAACAGCTCGTCGAGCAGCTTGGGCCGGCTGAGCCCGTCGGGGCGTTCCACGCCATGGCGGCGCGCCTCCGCGCGCAGCGCCGCCTCGTCCATCGCCATCGCGTCGCGGCCCAGCGCCGCGTTCAGCGACGGCACCCACTCGATGCGCGGGAACGGCGGGCGCAGCAGCGGCGCCCGCTCGCCCAGCGCCGGCGTCGCCGCCACCGCCTCCGCGGCCGCCGCGATGAGCTGCTCCACCACCGTCATCATCTCGCGGTAGTCCGCGTACGCCTGGTAGAACTCCAGCATCGTGAACTCGGGGTTGTGCGTGCGGTCAATCCCCTCGTTCCGGAAGTCGTGCCCGATCTCGTACACGCGGTCCATGCCGCCCACGATCAGGCGCTTGAGGTACAGCTCGTCGGCGATGCGCAGGTAGAGCGGCATGTCCAGCGCGTTGTGGTGCGTCATGAACGGGCGCGCCGCCGCGCCCCCGTACTGCGGCTGCAGCACGGGCGTCTCCACCTCCAGGTACCCGCGCCCGTCCAGGAACGCGCGAATCGCGCGGATCATCCGCGTGCGCGCGACGAACAGCGCGCGCACCTCGGGGTGCACCGCCAGGTCGGCGTACCGCTGGCGATAGCGCTGCTCGCCGTCGGAGAACCCCGAGTGCCGCACCACCTCCCCGTCCACCACTTCTTCCTTGCCGAAAGGCAGCGGGCGCAGCGACTTCGCCAGCATCTCCACCGACTCGACGCGCACCGTCACCTCGCCGGTGCGCGTGCGGAACAGCGGGCCGCCAACGCCGATCACGTCGCCGATGTCGAACAGCTCCAGCATCCCGTACGGTGCGTCGCCGAGCACGTCCTTCTTGAAGTAGAGCTGGATGCGACCCGACGCGTCCGCCAGGTGCGCGAAGGTCGTCTTCCCGTGCGCGCGCCACGCCACGACGCGCCCCGCGACCCGCACCGACGCGCCCTCCTCCTGCCCCTCGGGCAGCAGCGCCACCGCGTCCGCCGCCTCGTGCGTCCGGTCGAAGCCATAGGCGAACGGCGCCACGCCGCGCGCCTGGAGTTCCGCCAGCTTCTCGCGCCGCGCCCGCTGCACGAAGTTCAGATCGTCGCTCACGCCGCTGCTCCGCTCGTCTTGAGGTACGCCTCGATGAACGGGTCGATCGCGCCGTCCATCACCTTCTGCACGTCAGGGATCTTCAGCTCCGTGCGATGGTCGTTGACCATCGTGTACGGCTGGAACACGTAGCTGCGGATCTGGCTGCCGAACGTCACGTCCGCCTTCGTGGCGTCCAGCTCCGCCTTCTTCTTGGCCTGGCGCTCCGCCTCGAGCTGGTAGAGCCGGTTCTTGAGCATCTTCATCGCCGTCGCCTTGTTCTTGAACTGCGAACGCTCCTGCTGCGACGACACGACGATCCCCGACGGGATGTGCGTGAGCCGCACGGCCGAGCTCGTCTTGTTGACGTGCTGGCCGCCGGCACCCGACGCGCGGAAGACGTCCATCTTGATGTCCTCGTCGCGGATCTCGATGTTGATCTCCTCGTTCACCACGGGATACACGAACACCGACGCAAAGCTCGTGTGCCGGCGCGCCTGTGCGTCGAACGGCGAGATGCGCACCAGCCGGTGCACCCCCGTCTCCGCCTTCAGGAACCCGTAGGCGTACTGGCCCTTGATCTCGAGCACCGCGCCCTTGATCCCGGCTTCCTCGCCCTCGCTCATGTCGAGGATCTCGACCGTGTAGCCCTTGCGCTCGGCCCAGCGCGTGTACATGCGCATCAGCATCGAGGCCCAGTCCTGCGCCTCCGTGCCGCCCGCGCCGGCGCTGATCTCCACCTGCGCGTCCCGGAAGTCGTCCGGCCCCGACAGCAGCGACCGCAGGCGGTACGCCTCGAGGTTCTCCGACAGCTGCTCCGCCTCGCGGTCCAGCTCGCGCGCCATCTCGTCGTCGGGCTCGGCGTCGAGCATCTCGGACAGCTCGAGCCCGCTGCGCACCTGACGCTCCAGCGCGTCGAACGGCTCCACCCACGCCTTGAGCGCCTTCACCTCCTGCACGACCTCCTGCGCCGCCTGCTGGTCGTTCCAGAAGGCACCATCCGACATGCGCTCCTCGAGGGCCGTCAGCTTCGCGCGCTTGCCGTCCAGGTCAAAGGTACCTCCGGAGGTCGGACACCCGCGCTTCGTGGTCCCGCAGCGCCCGCGTCCGCTCGCTTTCTGCCATGCGTCTCTCCCGTAAGAACACGAGCCGTCCAGCATGAGGCCGACGGCTCGGGAATGCTCCTGCGTCCAGCGGGAAAGATAGCAGTCGCGCGCCGGTGGCTCTACCCCGCGTACGGCCCGCTGAAGATCCGATCGCCGTTCGCCAGGATGTCGTTCAGCGCGTCGGTGAAGTGCGTCGTCGACTCGGCGAACTCCTGCCCCACCTGGTCCACGAATTCCTCGTAGCTCTTCTTGATCTCCTCGCGGAAGAGCTGCTTCAGCGTCCCGTCGCGCAGCCCTTCCTCGCGCTTCTGCGGGAAGTACACGATCAGGTCCGAGATGAGCGCGCGCGCCAGCCGCTTGGCCTTGGCGTTCGGGTCGTTGGCCAGGAACGGGTTGATCGGGCGGCGCTCCCCCGTGGACGGGGGCGCCGGAGGGGCGGCAGCGGCCGGCGGCGCGGGCGTCG
>DASZRI010000180.1:0-20834 GCA_035549215.1 Gemmatimonadaceae bacterium
GCCTCGCCCCAGAACCCCTGCCGCGCGTAGGCGTCGCCGACCAGCGCCTGTCCCGTCGCGGCGTCGGCGCCGCGCGACATCGCGCGGCGGGCCTCGGCCTGCGCCCGGTCGAAGAACCCCTTGCTCAGGAAGTCCGCGGCCATCGCGTACGGGTCGGCCTCGGCAGGTGCCCCGCTCGGCGCGGCGGGCGCGGGCGCCGTGGGCACCGGCGCGAGCTGCGTGAACAGCGTGTCGAGCAGCCCGGCGTCGAAGGTGAAGTCGGCCACGCCCGCGTCGGTGCGCTGCTCGCCGGCCAGGTCCGGCGCGATCGTGAGGTCGGGATCCTCGTACTGCAGGTCGATGGCGAGCTCGAACTTCTGCGCAACGTAATAGGGCTCCAGCTCCAGCGCGCGACGCGTCTCGCGCAGCGCGCCCTCGAAGTCGCCCAGGTTGCTCAGCGTGAAGCTCAGGTTGTAGTGCGCCTCGGCGTAGTCGGGACGCGCCTGGATGGCGCGCGCGAACGCGTTGCGCGCGTCCTCGAACTTGCGCAGGTCGGCGAGCACGAGCCCGACGCCGTTCCATGCCACCGGGTGCTCGGCCTCGACGCCGAGCACCTGGCGGTACGCCTCGAGCGTCATCTGGAGCTGGCGGCCCTTGTACAGCAGCAGCGCCAGGTTCAGCCGTGCCTTGATGAAGCCGGGCTGCGCGTCGAGCGCGGCGCGGAACGCCTGCAGTGCCGCGTCGCCCTGCCCCGCCTGGTAGAGCGCGACGCCCAGGTTGTTCGCGGCCAGCGCGTACCTCGGGTCGGCGTCGAGCGCGCGGCGGTAGCTGGCATCGGCGTCGGCCAGTCGCCCCGACTGGTGGAGCGCGACACCGCGCTCGTTCCAGAGCTTGGGGCTCCCGGCGTGCTGCGCCAGGAGCTGGTCGTACAGCTCCAGCGCCGCCGCGGGATTCCGCGTGACGAGGTGCACCTCGGCCATCGCCTGCAGCACGAGGTCCCGGTCCTCGCCGCGGTCCAGCGCCAGCTGGTACTCGCGCAGCGCTTCCTGGTAGTAGCCCTTCTGCCGGAACGCGAGCCCGAGGTTGAAGTGCGCGAGCTGCCCCTCTTGCGACACTTCCATCTGCTGTGAGCGCCGCTCCTGCGCCGCGATGGCCGCCTGCGCGCGCGAGGCGCGTCCCTGGTCGATCGCGAGGTTCGCCTGCGCGCGTGACAACGTGGGGTTGAGCTTGATCGCGCGCTTGGTGACCGCGCGCGCCTCGTCCTGGCGTCCCATGTCGCCGAGCACGAACCCCATCAGGTACAGCGCGTCGTAATTGTCGGGGTTGAGCTCCACCGCACGCTCCAGCGCGTGCAGTGCCTCCTCGTTGAGCCCGCGGTTGTACGCGATCTCGCCCATGTAGAAGTGCACGAGCGAGCTGTCGGGGTCGATCTCCAGCGCGCGCTCCAGCCAGCGGTAGGCCTCGTCGGTGTGCGCCACCGCCTTCTCGGCGAGCGCGAGCTGCACCATCGCGCCGAGGTCGCGCGGCTGGTACTGCAGCAGGGAGCGGAACTCGGCGATCGCCTCGGCGTGCTGGCCCAGCAGCGCGTGCGTGCGCCCCAGCTCCCAGCGCGCGTCACGGTCGTCGGGCGCCACGCGCAGCCGCTCGCGCAGCTCGGGCACGCGGGTGTCGTAGAACCCGGTGTTGAAGTACGCGATCTCCAGGTTGCGCTGCGCCACCTGCATGCGCGGATCCAGCTCCAGCGCGCGCATGAAGGCCTGCACCGCCTCCTGGTGCATCCCCTTGTTGTGGTAGAGCACGCCCAGGTTGTTGTGCGCCCCGGCGTCCGACGGATCGATCCGCCGGGCGAACGACCTCAGGACCTCTCGGTCGCGCTCCGAAGCCAGCGTGCCCTGCGCCATGTCATGCCACGCGGACGGCCCGCAGGATGGCCTGCAGCGACGCCGGGTCAGGGAGCAGCAGGAAGAAGCCCTGGAGCTTCTCGTCCGCATCCTTCATCAGGAACTCGGTCTCGACGCAGAACACGTAGTCGCGGTCGTTGCCGAACTGCAGGTACGTCGTGGTCAGCACCGCCGCCGACATGTCGATCGCCAGGCTCGGCGGCGACGGCAGCAGCATCATCCCCATGAAGTCGCTGAGCGCGTTCATGTACGCGCTGCTCAGGATGTTGCCCGCCTCCTTGATCGCCGACTGCTCGAGTTCGCCCAGCTCGCTGGACGACCCGCGCGGCCGGCGCAGCATCAGCTCCGACAGCCGGATGGCCGAGGCGTGCGGGAACACGAGCAGCGTGCGCCCGGTCAGGTCGCCGAGCATGTGCAGCAGCACCGCCGCCACCGGCTCGTCCGGGTTCGACACCAGCGGCGCCACGTCCTCCAGCCGCTGGATGTTGATCTGCGGCACGGTGATCATGATCGTGCCGCCGATCATCTGCGACAGCGCCGTGGCCGCGTGGCCGGCGCCGATGTTGGCCACCTCGCGCAGGGCGTCGAGCTGCAGGGCCTTGAGGGAAAGAAGGTCGTCCATGGAAGCTCCGTCAGGAGAGACTGCCAACGTCGAGGATGAGCGCGGGCGCCCCGTCGCCGAGGATCGTCGCCCCGCTGAAGGCCTGCACGCCGCTGTGCACGGCGTCGAACTGCTTCACCACGATCTCCTCCTGCCCCGCCAGCCCGTCCACAACCAGCCCGGCCCGCCGGTCGGCCAGGTCGAGGATGATGACCTGCTCGCGCTGGGCGCGCTCGCGCGGCGGCAGCCCGACGATGTGCCGCAGCCGCATCAGCGGCAGCACGTCGTCGCGCAGCGTGAGCACCTCGCGCCCCTTGATCGTGCGCAGCACCTCGGGACGCAGCTCCACCGTCTCCGACACGTGCGTCATCGGCACCGCATACAGCTCGCCCGACACGCGCGCCAGCAGCGCGCGCAGGATGGCGAGCGTGAGCGGCAGGCGCAGCGTGACCACCGTCCCGTGCCCCGGCGTCGAGCGGATGTCCACGGAGCCGCCGAGCGCACGCACGCGCGTGAACACGGCGTCCACGCCCACCCCGCGGCCCGACAGGTCCGTCACGCGCTCGGCCGTCGAGAAACCGGGGCGCGCGATGATGCGCGTCAGCTCGTCGTCGGACAGGTCGGTGCGCGATGCATCCACGAGCCCGCTCGCCTTGGCGCGCGCGAGCACGCGCTGGCGGTCAATGCCGCGCCCGTCGTCGCTCACGCGGATGACCACGGCCGACCGGTCGCGATACGCGGCCAGCGCCAGGCGCCCGGCCGCGGGCTTGCCCGCGCGCAGGCGCTCCTCCGGCGGCTCGATGCCGTGGTCCACCGCGTTGCGCAGCAGGTGCACGATCGGGTCGCCGATCTCGTCGAGCATCGAGCGATCGAGCTCGATGTCCTTGCCCTCGATGGTGAAGTCGATCTGCTTGCCGAGGCCGCGCGCCGCGTCGCGCACCAGGCGCGGGAACCGGTCGAACACCTGCCACACCGGCACCATGCGGCTCGTCATGATCTCGTCGCGCAGGTCGCTGATCAGCCGCGACGCCTGCGCGATCGTCTCCGTGAGCGCGGCGTCGCCGATCGCGGCGCCGAGCTGCTGCAGGCGCCCGCGCGTGATCACCAGCTCGCCGATCAGGTTCATGAGCGCGTCCAGCCGTCGCAGGTCGATGCGCACATGGCGCGCCTGGCGCAGGCTCGGCCCTTCCGCGGGGCGCGCTGCGCCGGCGGACGGCGCCTCGTGCTCGCCCGTCGCCGCCATCTCGGCGCGCGCCACGTCGGCGGCGAGCAGCATCCCCGACGGGCGCGCCGTGGTCGTCGACGGTGCCGGCACGGACACGGTCGGCCGCGACGCGGACGTGTCGTCGCCGACGTGCACCGCGGCCACCTCGCCGGCACCGCGCGCCGCCTGCGCGATCTCCGCCGCCGCGGCCGGGGTCACCAGCCGCACCGCGAAGTCGAGGTCGAACTCGTCGCCCTGCAGCGCCGTGAGCGGCGGTGAGACGGCAGCCACCTCGCCCAGCCGGCGCAGGGCCTGCACGACCAGGAACGCGCGCACGCCGCGCAGCGGCGTGTCCTTGGCCAGGCGGACGCGCACGAGCTGTCCCGGCCCCTCGGGCGCCGGCACCGTCCAGGCCGCGTCCTCCGCAGGCGCGATCACCGCCATCGAGCCGCGCGGCGTCGCCGCGCCCAGCAGGCGCAGGCGCTCCAGCACCGGCTCGGCGCGCACCTGTTCCACGCGCCCCGCCACCGACGCCTCGATCGCGCCCTCGAGCACGTCCGCCGCGCGGAAGAGCACGTCCATCACGTCGGGCGACGCGTGCAGGCGTCCCTTGCGCATGCGGTCGAGCAGCCCCTCGAGTTCATGCGACAGCTCGGCCACGACGGCGTAGCCCATCGTGGCGCTCATCCCCTTGATCGTGTGGACGGCGCGAAAGATCGCGCTCACGGGCTCGTCGCCGGCGCCACCGCGCTCGAGTTCGAGCAGCCAGTGGTTCATCGCCGAGACGTGCTCGCGGCTTTCGGTGAGGAACAGCTCCGCGTACTGGGAGGTATCCAACGGCCGCTTATCCGAGGACGCGCTGCACCGCCTCGAGCACCCGGCTGGGCTGGAAGGGCTTCACTACGAAGTCCTTCGCCCCCGCCTGGATGGCCTCCACGACGAGTGCCTGCTGTCCCATCGCGCTGCACATGAGGATCTTCGCCTGCGGGTCGAACTTCGTGATCTCCCGGACCGCGTCGATCCCGCCCATGTCCGGCATCACGATGTCCATCGTCACCAGGTCCGGGCGCAGCTGCTTGTACTTCTCCACGGCCTGGAGCCCCGTCTCCGCCTCGCCCACGACCTCGAAGCCCGCCGACTGGAGGATGTCCCCCACCATCGTGCGCATGAAGATCGCATCGTCGCAAATGAGCACCGTCTGACTCACGCTTTCCCCCGTGTGATCGCCGCCGTTGGCCGTCGTCCGCTCAGCCTCCCCCAAGGGAGACGAGCACCTGTCCAATCAATGCCGGGACATCCAGGAGAATGACGACTGTGTCGCCCAGATGTCCCATGCCGAGCACCAGGTCGTCCGCCCCCGGCGTCGAGGCGGATTGCGCGGCGATCGGCGCCACGTCCATCACGTCGCCCACCGCCAGCCCCGCCATCCGTCCGCCCACCTCGACCACGATGATGGACCCGTCGCGGGTGAGGTCGTGCGCCGGGGCGAGCCGCGCCCCGAGGTCCAGCACCGTGAGGATCGTCCCGCGCAGGTTGATCAGGCCGTGAACCCAGGGCGGCGCGCCCGGCAGGCGCGTGGCCGGCCGCATGGGGATGATCTCCCGCACCAGGTCCAGTGCACATCCGTACACGCGCCCGGCCACGCGAAACAGCAGCGCGCGCGTCTCGGTGGACTCAGCCGGGGGCACGGTAGAAGCCAAAGTATTCGAGCGGATCGCGCTCGCCGAAGGAGACGTACGGTCCCGCCGCGGCCACGAGCGCCGCGTGCAGGTCCGCGGGAAGGGGTGAGCGCAGCTCGATCGGCGCCTGGGTGACCGGGTGCCGGAACGCAAGCCACGCCGCATGGAGAAAATGCCGCTTCGGCGGCAAAGGCACCAGACGCCGGCCCCCGCCCCCGCCGTACGTGTCATCCCCGACCACGGGGTGCCCCAGCGACGCCAGGTGGACGCGGATCTGGTGCGTACGCCCCGTGAAGAGGTGCGCCCTGAGCAGGTCCACCGCGTCGAACCGCGCCAGGCGGTAGAACACGGTCTTGGCCGGGCGCCCGCCGGCCACGATGGCCATCCGCTTGCGGTCGTTGGGATCGCGCGCGATCGGCCGCTCCACGGTCACCTCGTCCTCGTCCAGGTGCCCCCACGAGAGCACCGCATAGCGCCGGACGATGCGGCGCGCCGCCAGGGCGCTGCCCAGCACGCGGTGCGCGCGCTCCGTCTTGGCCACGAGCAGCAGCCCGGAGGTCTCCTTGTCCAGCCGATGCACGATGCCCGCGCGGTCTTCCCCGCCCTCGGTGGACAGGGCCACGCCGCGCCCCTTGAGCGCGTTCACGAGCGTACCGTTCCAGTTGCCCGGCGCAGGGTGCACCACCATGCCCGCCGGCTTGTCCACCACCAGCACGTCGTCGTCCTCGTACACGACGTTGAGCGGGATGGCCTCCGGCTCCACGGCGCGCCCCGGCGGGGCCGGCACGGTGACGTCGATCGCCTCGCCCGGCTCGGGACGGTAGCTCGCCTTCTCGGCCCGCCCGTTCACGCGGACCAGTCCCTGCGCGATCAGCGTCGCGGCGCGCGTGCGGGACAGGTCCATCTCCCGCGCCACGAGGAGGTCCAGGCGTTCGCCGTCGCCCGGCGCGACGAGCTGCTCGTGGCGCGCCCCGGGGTCACGCATGCGGGGCCGTGCGGCGCTGCTCTTCCTGCCACAGCGTCCACGCCAGCAGGCAGGCGCCGATGGTCACGCCGGAGTCGGCGACGTTGAACGTCCAGAAGCGCACGGCCCCGACGCCGATGTCGATGAAGTCCACCACGCCGCGCGGCGAGCGGATGCGGTCGAGCAGGTTGCCCAGCGCCCCGCCCCACGCCAGGCCGAGCCCGAGCACGCGCAGCCAGTCGCCGGCTGCGCTGTCCCGGTACAGCCGCCAGAGCACGACCAGCGCGCCGGTCGCGAACGCGCCGAAGATCCAGCGCGAGTAGCTGCCCAGCGACATGCTGAACGCCGCGCCGGGATTGTACGCCAGCGTCAGGCGGCCCACGTCGCCGAGCACCTGCACGGGCACGTGCGGCGTGAGGCGCGTGGCGGCCAGCCACTTGGTGATGATGTCGAGCACGACCACCAGCGCGGCCGCACCCCAGAAGAGACGACCGTTCGGACGTTCGCCGGGCATGTCGGAGGGAGGATCAGGAAGCTTCACCCGGCTGCTCGCCGGGCACGGGCGTCGCCATCACGGACGACGCCTGGTGGTCTTCGGCCCAGAGCACCCAGGCCAGGAGCACGGCGCCGACGCTGACGGCCATGTCGGCCACGTTGAACGTCGGCCAGCGGGCGTCGCGCAGCCCCACGTCGATGAAATCTACCACGCCCATCCCGGAGCGCAGCCGGTCGAGCAGGTTGCCGATCGCGCCCCCGCAGACGAGCGCCAGCGCCAGGATGCGCTGCACGTGGCCGGGCGGCGTCTTCCAGTACAGCCGCGCGAGCACGCCGAGCGCGAGGACGGTGAGCGCCGTGAAGATCCACCGCGACTGCCCGCCCAGGAACAGCCCGAACGCCGCGCCCGGGTTGTACACGAGCGTGAAGCGCACGGCGTCGCCGAGCACCTCATGCGGCAGGTGCTGCGGCACCAGCCAGTGCACCGCGATCCCCTTCGTGAGGACATCCGCGCCCGTCACCGCCAGCAGGACGGGCCAGAACAGCGCGCCCTTACTTCTTGGCATCTTCCTCGCGCTGCTTGCACTCGATGCAGTACCGCGCGTGCGGCAGTGCATCGAGGCGCTCGAACCCGATCAGGTTGCCGCACGAGTGGCAGAGGCCATAGCGCTCCGGCGACTTGTAGAGCCGGCGCAACGCCTCGTCGATGTGCCACAGGAAGCGGCCTTCCTGGCTCGCGAACAGGAACGCCTTCTCGCGCTCCATCGCGTCCGTCCCCTGGTCCGCCATGTGGAAGGAGTAGCTGCTGAGGCCGCCATCGGCTGACTGCGGCGTCGCCCCGAATGCCTCGTCGTACTGCCCCAGTTCCTTCAGGACGCGCCGGCGCTCCTCGAGCAGTCGCTTCTCGAAGTGCTGCAGTTGCTTCTTGGGCAGTCCCTTGACCTTCTTCGCGCTGTTCGTCGTCGGCATGCTACTCCGCCCTGGTTATGGCGATGAACGCCGGTACCCCGTCGAGATCCACGGGTGTCATCCGTCCTGTGTCCTGTCCCGCGCGCCACTCCACGCGCGTCGCCAGCACTTCGCTGGCCACCCACGCCTCATGGCTGCGCAACATCTGTTCCACGTCGTCGCTTCCGGCCACCGTGAGCACGATCCGGTCGCTCACGGCCAGCCCGGTGTCCTTGCGCTGGCGCTGGACGCGGCTGATCAGCTCGCGCGCGAGCCCCTCGCGGCGCAGCGCCGGCGTCACCACGGGATCGAGCGCCGCAAAGAAACCCTCCGCCTCCTCCACCACAAGGTCGCCGGACGCCCGGCGCACAATCGTGACGTCTTCTGCGTCCAATACGTGAGATTCGCCGCCGGCGTTAATGGCCAATGGCTCCCCATGCTCGAACCGGCGCAGGTCCTCGTTGGTAAACGCCTGCACCGCCTGCGCGGCCAGCGGCGTCTGCTTGCCGAATTTCTTGCCGAGCGCCCGGAAGTTGGGCTTCGCCTCGAGCGTGACAAGCGCATCCCCCGAGCCGGCGAATTCCACCACCTTCACGTTGAGCTCGCTGGCCAGCAGCGGCACGAGGGGCGCGAGCTGCGCCCCGTCCACGCCCGGTGCCACGCACACCATCCGCGACAGCGGCTGGCGCACCTTGATGCCCGCCGCCTCGCGCGCGGCCCGCCCGAGCGTGGCCAGCGTGCGCACGGCCTCCATGGCCCGCTCCAGCGCCACGTCGCGCGACGTCGCGCCTGCGCGCACGTACGGCGCCAGGTGCACGGAGTCGCCCGTCAGCTCGCGGTGCATCCAGTCGCTCAGGAACGGGGCCAGCGGGGCCAGCAGCCGGCACGTCACCGTGAGCACCTCGTGCAGCGTCGCGAACGCCGCGCGGTTGTCGTCACCGTCCACCTCGTAGAACCGCCCGCGGCTCAACCGCACGTACCAGTTGGCCACGTCGTCGTCCACGAACCGGATCAGCGCGCGCGCCGCGGCGGTCGCGTCGTACCGCTCGAGCGCACCGTCCACCTCCTGCTCCACCTGCGCCAGGCGCGACAGCATCCAGCGATCCATCGACGGGCGCGCGGCGGGCGCAGGATCCTGCGCCGATGGCGCCCACCCGAAATTGGCGTACTGCGCGAAGATCCCGCTGTACACGTTCTTCAGCGTGAGCAGGAACCGCACCGCCTGCTCGCGGATCGCGCGCTCGTCGAACTTGCGCGGCACCGACACGTCGGCCGACGCCACCAGGAAGAGCCGCACCGCGTCCACGCCGTAGGTGGCGATCACGGTCCACGGATCCACCACGTTCCCGCGGCTCTTGGACATCTTCTGCCCGTCCGCGTCGAGCACGAGGTCGTTCACCACGACGTGCCGGTACGGCGCGGCCTGGCCCAGCGTTTCCACCGCGTTCGCGGGCAGCGCATCGCCCAGCCCCGTGGCGATCGCCAGCAGCGAGTAGAACCACCCGCGCGTCTGGTCCACGCCCTCGGCAATGAAGTCGGCCGGGAACTCGCGCCCCACGCGCTCACGGCTGCCCGGCGCATGCGGGTAGCCCCACTGCGCGAACGGCATCGAGCCCGAGTCGAACCAGGTGTCGATCACTTCCGGCGTGCGGCGCATCGTGCCGCCGCACTGCGCGCACGGCCACGCGTACTGGTCCACGTACGGCTTGTGCGGGTCGAAGCTGTCCGGCAGCGTGACGCCGGCGTGCTGCGCCAGCTCGGCGTAGCTCCCCACGGCCTGCACGTGCGACGCATCCGCATCGCACACCCACACCGGCAGCGGCGTGCCCCAGTAGCGGTCGCGCGAGATCGCCCAGTCGATGTTGTTCTTGAGCCACTCGCCGAACCGCCCCTCGCCAACCTCCACCGGGTGCCAGTCCACCCGCGCGTTGCGCGCCAGCATCCGGTCGCGGTAGGCCGTCGTCCGCACGAACCACGAGGTGCGCGCGTAGTAGAGCAGCGGCGTGCCGCAGCGCCAGCAGTGCGGGTACGCGTGCAGGATCTTGCCGGCCTTCCAGAGCACGCCGCGGCGGCGCAGCTCCTCGATGAGCTCGGCGTCCGCGTCCTTCACGAACCGCCCGCCGACCAGCGGCAGGTCGGCGGGAAATTCGCCGCGCCCATTCACCGGCTGCAGGAATGCGAGCCCATGGCGCTGCCCCGCGGCATAGTCGTCGGCGCCGAATGCGGGCGCCATGTGCACCACGCCGCTGCCGTCCTCCGCCGACACGAACTCCTCGCCCACGACCACCTCATGCGCGCCCTCGCCGTACGCCAGCCAGTCGAGCGGCCGCCGGTAGCGCAGCCCGACCAGGTCGCGGCCACCGAGCGTGCGCACCACGTCCCACCGATCCGCGTAGTCGTCGCCGAGCACCGCCTTCACGCGGGACTCGGCCAGGATGAGCGTGCGCGCGTCCTTGCCGTCGCGGCGCACGAGCTCCACGTACGCGAGGTCGGGGTGCACCGCGAGTGCCACGTTGGACACGAGCGTCCACGGCGTCGTCGTCCACACCAGGATCCGGCGTCCGGTCCCCTGCCCCGCGTGGTCGACCACCTCGAGCGCCAGGTACACGCTCGGGTCCTCGACGTCCTCGTAGCCCTGCGCCACCTCGTGGCTGGAGAGTGCCGTGCCGCAGCGGGGGCAGTACGGCAGGATCTTGTGCCCGCGGTACAGGAGCCCCTTGTCGTGCAGCGTCTTCAGCGCCCACCACACGCTCTCCACGTACTCGTTGGAGTACGTGACGTACGGGTGCGCGTAGTCCAGCCAGTAGCCGATGCGCGCGCTGAGCTTCTCCCAGTCGCCGCGATACGTGAACACGCTCTCGCGACACAGGCGGTTGAATTCCTCGACGCCCAGCGCCTCGATCTGCTGCTTGCCGCTGATGCCGAGCCTCTTCTCGACCTCGATCTCCACCGGCAGGCCGTGCGTGTCCCACCCCGCCTTGCGCGCGACGCGGAATCCCTTCATCGCGCGGTGGCGGCAGAACAGGTCCTTGATCGTGCGCGAGAACACGTGGTGGATGCCCGGCTTGCCGTTCGCCGTCGGCGGCCCCTCGAAGAACACGAACGGGGGCCGGCCCTCGGCGGCGGCGAGCGTGCGCTCGAACAGCCCCTCAGCCTCCCAGCGCGCCAGCAGCTCGCGCTCCAGGTCGTCCGCCGGGCGATCCGGCGGCAGCATCGTGAATTGCGTCATGCCATTCGTTGCCGTCACATCCGCTCCAGGACGCCGCGCACCAGCCGCGCCAGCGCCGGTTCCGCCTTCTTCGCCATCGCCACCACCTCGGCGAGGTTCGTCGGCTTCAGCGTCTCGGGGATGCACTCGTCGGTGATGATCGAGAAGCCCAGCACCTTCATGCCCGCGTGCACCGCGACGATGACCTCGGGCACGGTGGACATGCCCACCACGTCCGCGCCCAGCCGGCGCAGCATGCGGTACTCGCTGCGCGTCTCCAGGTTCGGCCCGGCCACGCCTGCGTACACGCCCTCGCGCAGCAGGATGCCCTCCTCCTGCGCGATCTGCCGCGCGATCGCGCGCAGCCCCGCGTCATACGGGTCGGACATGTCCGGAAAGCGCGGCCCCATCGCGTCGTCGTTCGGCCCCACCAGCGGGTTGTCGCCGATCAGGTTGACGTGATCCGCGATCAGCATCAGGTCGCCGGGCGCCCACTCCGGGTTCATCCCGCCGCTCGCGTTCGACACGACCAGCGTGCGCGCCCCCAGCGCGCGCATCACGCGCACCGGGAACGTCACCTGCTGCAGGCTGTAGCCCTCGTACCGGTGCAGGCGCCCCTGCATCACGACCACGCGCTGCTCGCCCAGCCGCCCGAACACCAGGCGGCCCGTGTGCGACTCGACCGTGGACAGCGGGAAGCCCGGGATGTCCGCGTAATCGATGATCGCGTCGGCACGGATGTCCTCGGCCAGGCGGCCCAGCCCCGTGCCCAGGATGATCGCCACCTCCGCCGAGCCGTTGAAGCGGCGGCGGATGGCAGCGAGCGCAGTCTCAACCTGCGCCTGGAGCGGGGCGTCCCCCGCGGCGGTCATGAACGCCGAGAGCACGCGCCACTCAGTCCGCGCTGGCGTCCTGCGCGGCCGCGCCCGGCGCCGACGGCTGCGCGTCCGTTGCATTCAGCTCGGCGAGCTGCCGTTCCACGAGCACGCGGAGCTGCGCGAGATAGGCACGACGCGTGCGCTCGAGCGCGGCGATGTCCTGCTCCACGCGACGCACCTCGGCGCGCGCCTCGTCCACGAGCCGCTCGGCCTTGGCCTGCGCCTCGCGGATGATGAGCTGGCCCTCGCGCTCCGCCTGCTCGCTGATCTCCGCGCGGAGCTGCTGCGCCGACACGAGCGCCTCGTTCAGCGCCTTGTCGCGCTCGCGGAACGCGCGCAGCTGCTCGTGGAAGCCGCGGGCCTTGGACTCGAGTTCCTGGTTGGCACGCGCCAGGCGCTCGAGCTCCTCCGCCACCTGCTCGCGGAACTGGTCCACGCGCTCCGGGTCGTAGCCGCGCAGCGCGCGGCCAAAGTCGTACCGACGGACGTCGAGGGGCGTGAGGTGGAACGTCTCGTCAATCATGCGGCTCTCGCTCCAAAGAGGACGGTTCCCAGCCGGACGCAGGTGGCGCCTTCCTCCACCGCGACCTCGAAATCGTTCGACATGCCCATGGACAGCTCCTGCGCGTCGTGGCCCGCCGCGCGCAGCACGTCGCGCGCCTCGCGCGCGCCGCGAAATACGGCGCGCAGCGTCGCCTCATCCGCGTCCAGCGGCGCCATGGTCATCACGCCGCGCACCCGGATGCCGGTGAGCCCGCGCAGCCGTTCCGCTTCCGCCGGCAACTCGGGCAGCGCGTAGCCGCCTTTTGTTGCCTCCCCCGCCACGTTCACCTGCACCAGTGCCTCCACAGTGCGCCCCGCCCCGACCGCGAACGCGTGCACCGCATCGGCCAGCGACGCGCGATCCAGCGAGTGAAGCATCGCGAAGCGCGCCAGCGCCTTCACCTTGTTCCGCTGCAGGTGCCCGATGAGGTGCCACCGCACCGGGCACGTGACCGCGTCCATCTTCGGCAGGGCTTCCTGGACGCGGTTTTCCCCGACGTCCACGACGCCGGCGTCATACGCCGCCTGCACCGCCTCGGGGCCGTAGGTCTTGGTCACGGCAATCAGGGTCACCTGCTGCCCATGTCCCCCGCGGCGTACCGCGGCGTCGATGCGATCGCGCACCTCGGCTACCCGCAGGGGCAGGTCCGAAAATGGCATAACACAAGAAATTATCGGAAGTTACAGAGTGAATCAAGGGAGGCCACGGGCCCCTGCCGGACGCGCTGAACCACGTACCTGGGGCAGCCCATGAGGCTGGAAAAATAGTCGTCCGCGGGATCGGTGGATTCACGCATCCCGGAGGCCGCGCCCTCCACCATGCGGGCCAGGCGCGCGGCTTCGGTCGCGTCGAACGCCAGCGGCGCGACGACGCTGCCGCCCGCAACGAATGTCAGCCCGTTCGCCGTCCACCCCACGCTGCCCAGGGCGCCTCGCGTGGCTGCGTCCGTGTTCGCCGACACCGCGACGGGACGCCCGGCCGCCAGCGCGCGACGCACCACGAGGGCGCCGAGCTCGGCCGGGCTCCACAGCCCCACGACGTCCAGCTCGGGCGCCATGAGCACCGAATCGCGTCGCCGCAGTTCATCGCGATACCAGCGCGTGACGAGCAACGGCAGCGTGACGACATGCACGTCCCGTCGCACGCCGAGCACTTCCTGCGCGTACCACAGCGGATACGTGTCGTTGTCCCCCGCCGCGACCAGCACGCCGTGCGATGGCGTCGCGGCGAGCAGCGCGGTGGCCCACGTGCGCGGCACCGATGCCTCCGGCTCGGCGCGACGCGAGACGGCGCGCCAGTTGAGCGCCAGCGGCAGGCACGCCAGCGCCACGCCGGCGATGTCGCGCCGGCCCAGGCGACGCATGAACGACACGGCGCCGTACCCGGCCCACACCCCCCACGCCCAGAACCCGAGCACGAAGAAGTAGTCGCGGTCGCGCGCCTCGTGCGGCGCGCTGTCGGGCAGCACGCCCCAGCCGAACGACGCGCCCGCCTTCAGGTTCAGGTACGCAGCCACGCCGATCGACCCGCACACGAAGAGCACCGCCCACAGGCGCCACGCGCGCGGATGCTCGCGCCGCATCCGCGCCGCGCCGTACACCGCGAGCAGCAGGAACGCGATCGTCGCCATCGTGCGCGGCACCGTCGGGGCGACGCCCGGCCCGAGCCCCAGCGCCACCTGCCAGTCCGCGTATTCGGCCAGGTTCGCGAGCTGGATCCACACCGGCGCCTGCCGCGGCCACAGCGGCGCCACGTCGTACTGGTGGCGCGCCACGACGTCCACCAGCGCGGGCCAGGTGGACGGATTGCCCTGGTGGATGAACGGATCGTGCCGCGCGCGGACGCGCAGGACCAGCAGCGCAGACCACGCGAGCGCGGCTGCGCCGAGCGACGTCACGACGGCACGCACACCGGGCCACGCCCCGTCGCGCCGAGCCATGCCGCTGCCGCCGACGACGACCATGCCGGCGCCGTACGCAGCCAGCACGGGCGACATGCGTCCCGCGCCCACCGCCAGGATCCACACCCCCGCCAGCACCGCGCCGCGCCACCAGTCCACGCCCTCGATGCGGTCGGACGCGAGCATGATCGCCGCGGGGCCCGCCACGAGCGCGCTCAGGTGCAGCGGCACCGCCAGCGCGATCAGGTAGCTCGTGAGCCCGAGCCAGCGCACCCCGCCTTCCTCCGACGCGCGCAGCGCGGCTACGAGCGTCAGCACCGCCAGCGCGAGCGACGCCGCGTAGACCTCCGTCTCCGTCGCGTTCAGCCATACCGAGGACATCGCGCCGGCGCACAGTGCACCCGCCAGCGCCGCCATCGGCTCGCGCGTGAGCTGCATGACGAGCCACGCCGTTGCTCCCGCCGCGGCGGCCGTGCTCATTGCAGACACCATGTTGGTCGCCGCCGCGTAGCGCACGATGTGCGATGCGATGGACGCCCACGCGTGCAGCAGCAGGACCAGGAGCGGCGTCCCCGGCGGATGCGGAATCCCGAGCGAATGCGCGGACGCGATGAACTCGCCGGCGTCCCAGAAGGTGACGTCGGGCGCCAGCGTGGCCAGGTACGCCACGCCGAGCACGGCAGCCGCTGTCGCCGCGACGCGCCGCGCTGTCATGCGTGCTCCGTCGCCCCCGCCTGCATCACGGCCCACGCGACGTCCAGCGCCTGGCGATTGGCGGCCACGTCGTGCACGCGGAACAGGCGCGCACCACGCTCGAGCGCCGCGACGTTCGCGCCCACGGTCCCATGCACGCGCGCCGCGGCCTCCTGCACGCCCGTGATCTCGCCGATGAATCGCTTTCGCGATGCGCCCACCAGCACCGGGAACCCGGGCGCGGCCAGCACATCGAGCCGCGCCAGCAGCGCCAGCGACTGCTCGCCGCGCTTGCCGAACCCGATCCCCGGATCAATGACGATGGCCTCGGGCGCCACGCCCGCAGCCCGCGCCACCTCGACGCACTGCGCGAGCTCGCGCGCGACGTCGCGCACGACGTCGTCGTAATTCGCGTGCGCGTACGTCGCCATGTCCGACACGGTGCCCCGGGAGTGCATGAGCACGAGGCCGGCGCCGGCACGCGCGCACACCGCGCCGACAGCGGGGTCCAGCCGCAACCCGGAGACGTCGTTCACGGCGTGCGCGCCGGCGTCGAGCGCCGCGGCCGCCACCCCGGACTTGACGGTATCCACGGAGATCAGCGCGTCGGGAACGCGCCGCGCGATGGCGGCGATCACCGGCACCACGCGCCGCAGTTCCTCGTCGGCCGGCACCGGCCGCGCGCCCTGGGGACGCGTGCTCTCGCCGCCCACGTCGATGACGTCCGCGCCTTCGGCCAGCATGCGCTCGGCCTGCGCGAGCGCTGCGTCCGTGGAAAAAAAGTTACCCCCGTCGCTGAAGCTGTCGGGGGTAACGTTGAGGATGCCGAGGATCCGGGGCCGGTCGAGCGGGAGGAGGCGACCACGCACCTGCCATCCTCCCGTGCCGTGCGGCCCGCGGCGCTCGCCGTGCATCACGCCGGCGACGGCTCGGGCCCCCCGAGCAGCGGCGGGTTCACCAGCCGCGGCTCCGGCGCCGCCGGGGGCGGCATCACCGGCGCCGGCGCGACCGGCGGCGACGACAGCGGCGGCAGCTTGTCGCCGCGCATGAGCACGTTGATGTCCTCGCGGGTCAGCGTCTCGCGCTCGAGCAGCGCGCCCGCCACCGCGTGCAGCAGGTTGAGGTTCTCGTGCAGCACGGTGCGCGCATGGTCGTAGGCCTGCGTGATCACGCGCTTCACCTCGGCATCCACGAGCTGCGCCGTCTGCTCCGACACCTCGCGCCGGTGCTGGATCTCGCGGCCCAGGAACAGCTCCTGCTCGTTGTCGCCGACCAGGATCGGGCCGATCGCGTCGGACAGGCCCCACTGCGTCACGTAGCGGCGCGCCACGCTCGTCGCCTTCTGGATGTCGCTCGACGCGCCCGTCGTCACGCGGTCGCGCCCGAAGATCAGCTCCTCGGCCACGCGCCCACCGAACGCCATCACCAGGCCCGCCTCGATCTGCTGCCGCGTCATCGAGACGCGATCATCCTCGGGCAGCGTGAATGCAAGGCCGAGGGCGCGGCCGCGCGGCACGATCGTCACCTTGTGCAGCGGGTCGTTGCCCGGCGTCTTGATCGCGCAGATCGCGTGCCCCGCCTCGTGGTACGCCGTGAGGCGGCGCTCCTCGTCCTTCATGACCATGCTCTTGCGCTCGGCGCCGAGCATGACCTTGTCCTTGGCCTCCTCGAGGTCGGCCATCATGATCTTGTCGTGATTGCGCCGCACGGCCAGCAGCGCGGCCTCGTTCACGAGGTTCGCCAGGTCCGCGCCCGCCATCCCGGGCGTGCCGCGCGCCAGCGTCGTGACGCTCACGTCCTCGCCCATCGGCTTGTTGCGCAAGTGGACCTTGAGGATTCCCTCGCGCCCCTTGAGGTCCGGCGCGTCCACGACGATCTGCCGGTCGAAGCGCCCCGGCCGCAGCAGCGCCGGGTCGAGCACGTCGGGCCGGTTCGTCGCCGCGATCAGGATCACGCCGTCGTTCGACTCGAAGCCGTCCATCTCGACGAGCAGCTGGTTGAGCGTCTGCTCGCGCTCGTCGTGCCCGCCGCCCAGGCCCGCGCCACGATGGCGGCCCACGGCGTCGATCTCATCGATGAAGATGATGCACGGCGCATGCGCCTTGCCCTGCTCGAACAGGTCACGCACGCGGCTCGCGCCCACGCCGACGAACATCTCCACGAAGTCGGAGCCCGACATCGAGAAGAAGGGACGTCCCGCCTCGCCCGCGACCGCCTTGGCCAGCAGCGTCTTGCCCGTGCCCGGCGGGCCCACGAGCAGCGCGCCCTTGGGCAGCCGCCCGCCAAGCTTCGTGAATTTCTGCGGGTCGCGCAGGAACTCGATGATCTCCTGCAGCTCCTCCTTGGCCTCGTCCGCGCCGGCGACGTCGGCGAACGTCACCTTGGGCGTGTCGCCCGACAGCAGCTTCGCCTTGGACTTGCCGAACGAGAACGCCTTGGCGCCGCCCGCCTGCATCTGCCGGAAGAAGAAGATGTACACCGCCAGGAAGAGCAGCCACGGCAGGAACGTGATGACCATGGACAGGATGGACGGACGCGCGTCCTCCGCCTTGATCTCCACGTGCTTGCCGTTGAGCTTGGCCACCTCGGCTTCCGAGTTCTCCACCGGGTAGCGCACGGTGAACTTCTTCACGTCGTGGCCGTCGACCGACACCGGCTGCACGAAGTCGCCGATGCCGAGCTTGCCGGCCTGGATCGTGATCGAGCTGATGTTCCCGCGCTCAAGCTCGTTGTTGTACTGGGTGTACGAGATCTCGGGGGACGCATCCGCCCGCCCGCCGGACAGCTGGATCAGCGCGACGGGGATGAGGATGACAAGGATCCAGAACGAGATCGTCTTGGACAGGCGACCCCATCCGTTGTCCTTGCGGGGCGGCTTCTGTTGCGGCATGGGTGCTGGCATTTACTGCAGGCTCGCGATATACGGGATGTGCCGGAAGTTCTCTGCGTGGTCCAATCCATACCCCACGAGAAACTCGTTCGGGGCATCGAACCCCACGAAGCGCGTGGGATACTGCAGCTCCTCGGCAATGTGCTTGTGGAGCAGCGCGCAGATCTCGAGCGACCGCGGATTCCGCTGCTGGAGCAGGTCCATCAGGCGGTTCAGCGTGCGCCCGGTGTCCACGATGTCTTCCACGAGCAGGATGTGCTTTCCTTCCAGCGTGGTCTCGGGATCGTAGAGCAGGCGCACCGTGCCGCTCGACACGGTGCCGTCGCCATAGCTGGACGCGACCAGGAAATCGACCTGCAGCGACCGCCGGATCTGCCGGACAAGGTCACTCAGGAATATAAAGCTTCCCTTGAGCAAACCGAGCACGAGCAGGTCACCGTCGGGATAGGCGGCGGTAATCTCCTCGCCCAGCTCGTGCACGCGGGCCGCGATCTGCTGCTCGCTATATACGATGCGTCGTACGGTGCGCCCCATGAGGCGCGGATCGTCAATCGCCGTCGAGTTCACAGTGGTACGAAATGCCGGGCCGTCCGGGCCCGTCGGTTGCCGCGTCACTGCGGCGCACTCCAGGAATCCACACCACCTCGTCACCTGCCACCACCACGGGCCACTGCGCCCGCCGCGCGCCGACAACGCCGGCGTCGCTCAGGAACCGCTTCACCTTGCGCGGCCCCGCAGCGCCGGGCACGCGCATCCGGTCGCCCGGATGCCACGCGCGCACCGCGTACGTCGCACCGGCGGGAAGCACCGCGGACCACGCGTCCCCGTGCCCCCCGGGTCCCGGGACAAACGTCCAGTCACCGAACCGGACCTGGCCCGTGAGCGCGACGGCCGGCTCGGTCACATGAACCTCGGGCGGCCGGAACTGGAATCGCTCACGTGCCCGATACAGTTCCCAGCCGCCCGACACCTGCACCCGCCGTCCCACACTACTACTAATAGTAAACGCTGCCAGCCGTTCGGTTCCCCTTCGGTCCAACGTCACACCGGCGTGTGCCGCCAGCGCCGGCCAGAGCACACAGAGGGATTCCCGAGAATACCCGGCGAGGTCGGCGGCCGCAACGTCGATTCCCCGCCGTTCGCCGCGGGCGGGAATCGCCAAGCGTTTCGCGATGCGGTCCAGCGTCCGCCGGTTCGCGGCGGCGCGCCTGGCCAGCGACAACAGGGCCTCGTCAAGATCCGGGCGGGCGCTCCGCATGGCGGGCAGCAGGTCGCGACGCACGCGGTTTCGCAGGTAACGGGACGACTCGTTCGCCGGATCCTCCACGAACGGGACGCCCCACGCTGACGCCACGATCCGCAGTTCCCGGCGGGTGACGCCAAGCAGCGGGCGAAGCACGGGAGAATCGGCGTAGAGACCCGCGAGCCCGCGCGCGCCCGCGCCCCGCAGCACGCGCATGAACACCGTTTCCACCTGGTCGTCGCGGGTATGCGCCGTCACCACGACACCGCCCACGCGCGCCGACACTCCGCGCAGGAACTCCCAGCGCTGGGCGCGCCACGCGGCCTCGCTCGCGTACGCATTCGGCGCATGCCCCGCGACGACGGGGACGCCAAGCGCCGTAGCCGCCTGGCAGGCCAGGGCCTCGGCGCGGTCGGCTGCGGCGCCTGTCCCGTGGTTGAACGTCGCGACGGCCGCCACGCGGTCCCTCGCTGACCGCAGGGCCGCGTGCAGCAGCACCATTGAGTCGCACCCGCCCGACACCGCCAGCACGACACGTGCGCGCCGGCGCCCAAGCGCCCGCCGCACCGCCTGCATCACCGCCTGTTCCGCCCGCGCGTCGCTCACGCCGGCAAAGCTAGCGGCTGGCCATCCCGGGGCCAGAGACCTCTGGAACCCGGCCGCGCGCCATGGTATCTTTGGCCCGTCTTCCCTTTCCGATTCAGGAGCTTCCGTTGAACACGCAAGGACCGCTCGGCACGCTGTGGGTCGGCATCGCCCTCTGCTGCTTCTATACCGCGCTCGTGTGGATCAACACGCTGCTGCCGTTCTTCCTGCAGCCGCTGTTCGCGATCCCGGCCACCTGGGTCATGGAGATCGCCAAGGGGATGAAGCCGGGAGCGGGCGGCGAGGGCTGACCGCGCAGACCGTGCGCCCGGCGCATCGTGTGTCTCGAACTGGGGTGAGGCGTGCTGCCTCGCCCCTTTTGTCGTTGGTGGCGCTCGCGCTGTGCCTCGCGGCGCCGCGCGCGCGGGCCCAGGACCTGGCCCGCCCGTGGCTGGACTGGCGCACGATCGAGACGCGCCGCTTCAGCTTCTACTACGCGCCTGGCCTCGAGGCGTGGACGCGCGCCGTGGCGTCGCGGATGGAAGCGGTCGACTCGGCTGTCGCGGCGCTGGTGGGCTTTGCGCCTGGCGCGCGCGTGCGCGTCGTGGTGGACAATCCCTTCAGCGTGTCCAATGGCTCGGCGCTGCCGTTCATTGACGCGCCCGTGCTCACGTTCTGGGCCGCGCCGCCCAGTCCACGCGAGGAAATCGGCAACTGGCGCTCGTGGGGCGAGATGCTCGCCGTGCACGAGTTCGCGCACCTGGCGCACCTCGCGCGTCCGTCGCGCAATCCGCTGCAACGCATGCTGTGGGAATGGGCACCCGCCGATGTCGGGCCGCTGGTGCTCAACGCACCGCGCTGGGCCATCGAGGGGTACGCCACCTTCGTGGAAGGGCGCATCACGGGCACGGGGCGCCCCAACCATGCCTGGCGCGCCGCCGTGCTGCGGCAATGGGCGCTCGAGGGACAGCTCCCGACGTACGACCAGCTCGACGCGTGGAGCGCATTCGACGGCGGAAGTTTTGCGTACCTCGCTGGCTCCGCATACCTGGAGTGGCTCGCGCAGCGTGGGGGCGACTCGAGCCTCGTCCACGTCTGGCGGCGCGCGACTGCGCGCGTGCC
>DASZRI010000181.1:0-3468 GCA_035549215.1 Gemmatimonadaceae bacterium
ACCTCGGCCAGGCGCTGCGCGCTCGCGTCCCAGGTCATCCGTCGGATTCGATCCACACAAGCTGGCAACTGGCGCCGTGGAAAGTTGACTAGATCGCGAGCAGCTGCGATGAACGCATCCGTGCGATCGGGATCACAGTAAGTGGCGCAACTGCCCCCCACCTCGGGTAGAGACCCAACGTTGGAACAGACAACGGGCGTTCCAGCGGCGATGGCTTCCACTAGCGGCAACCCGAATCCTTCTCCCCGGGATGGGAAAAACAGAAAAAGTGCACTCGCATATAGGCTGCGGAGCACACCGTCGGATGGCGCGTCCAGAACCAGCATTCGATCGGCAACTCCCATACGGGCAGCTCGCGCCATAACCCGCCCCCAATCGGGCCATGCCTCCCCGGCGACCACCCAGCGGAGTTTCGGGATCTCCGAGAGGATGTCCAAGCCAACCGTAAGATTCTTGTGAGGGCGCCGATTTCCCACGCTAAGCATGAACGAACCCTGTTCGGTAAACGCCGCAACTGACGCTGGCAGTGGTGGTCCGGATTGAAAGAACCGAGAATCGACTCCCTCGCCCACGAAACGGATCTTGCGGGAGTGCTGGGGAAGAAAGGCGGCGAGATCACGCGCTGTGGCATTGGACGGAACGACTACCGCCCGGGCGTGCTCCATGGCGTGTCGAATCCAATGCTCAGCGATCCAGCGTCGGGCGAGAGACGTGCTACTGGGAACTCGCACAAAATTGAGGTCGTGGATCATAACGACGTACCGTTTGGGGAGGGCATACCACGGGACGTCCCAGTGCGGGAAGAACCAGAGCGCGTCTCGCGCGCGGGCGCGAACCGACGGCCAGGCGAGTTGCGCTGCAAATGAATGCCGCCCGAAGGGCCAGTTAATAAGGGGGAGCGAATGCGACGGGGGCGCCCACTGCCGCACTCCAAGGGCGTCCAGCTGCGTGACGGGGCCGCAAAGCGTGAGGTTGAAGCGCGGGTCGACAGCCAACCGCGCCGCAAGCGCCTGCGCCAGCGACCGCGCCACGCGCGCGATCCCTGAACGGTCGGGGTCGCGAAGATCAAACACGACCGGAATCACGTATCGATTTGCTCGTTCGCTGAGGTACGGCACATGGCTTCCGGCCCCTTGTTCTGGGGCAGAAGATACGCGATGTTGCCGGGGATTCCTACCCTGATTTCGCACCGGCTGCATGCCGAACACGCTCCGACTCGCCATTCTATTCAGCGCATTTGCCACGGCGGCCTCCGCGCAGACGCCGTGCTACGGCCGCATCCATGAATTGGGGTTTCCCACCGCGCGCGGGCAGCTCACGAGCCTGACGTCGCCTGTTATCGGTGTGCGCGACGTGATGGCCGACGGCGTGACCTGCGACACAGCGCCGCTGTCGGCCGCGCAGCGCCGGCACCCGCTGCAGCTCGTCCAGCCCACCGCGCGCGTGGAATACCTGGGCGGCGTGCCCGATACGCGCACCGCCGAGGGCCAGGTGCGCGGCGTGGGTCTCAACGCGTTCGCCAGGTTCGGCATGACCTTCGACCGCGGCTTCTTCCACGTGTCGCTCGCCCCCGAAGTCTGGGTGGCACAGAACCAGCGGTTCAATTTCTTCGCCAACTCCGCCGCCGGCCGCAGTCCGTTCTCGTCCAACTGGTACCTGCCGCCGTACTCCATAGACCTCCCCAGTCGCTTCGGCGCCGGCGCCGTTTCGGGCGCCAATCTGGGTCAATCGGCGGCGTGGATCGGCACGCACGACGTGGAATTCGGCGTGTCCAGCAGCTCGCAGGCGTGGGGGCCCGGCATCCGCGGACACCTGCTGTTGAGCGCCAACGCGGCGGGCATCCCGCGCGTGTTCGTGCGCACGCAGCATCCGATCGATACCTGGATCGGCTCGTGGTCGGGCACGGCGTTCGTGGGCACGCTCAGCGAATCGCCGTTCTTCGACAGCGATCCGTCGAACAACCTGCGCACCATGCGTGGATTCAACTTGGCCTGGAGCCCCGACAGCACGGGCGACTTCGCGGTGGGGCTCGCGCACGCCAGCATGCGCACGGGCTCGCCCTACAGCCACGGCGTGCGCAAGCTCCACGGGCCCAGCGACCAGATGAACAGTTTGTACGCGCGCGTGCAGGCACCCTCCGACGGGCTCCGCGCATGGTTCGAGGTTGCGCGCGCCGACACGCTCGCAAGCCTGCGCCAGTTCGTGCGCGTGCCGTACCAGGGACTGAGCTACCTGGTGGGCATATCGCAGGCCATTCAACTCCACTCATCGTCGCTGCTGCTCTCGGCGGAGGCGGCCGACCTGGAGCAGTACACCGACGTCCGCGGCACGCCCACGCAGGACTTCTATACCAGCCGTGACATTCCACAGGGGTGGACGCAGCGCGGGGTACTGCTGGGCGATGGCATCGGGCCCGGCGGCAACTCGCAGTACGTGGCGCTCGACTGGGTCGGCGCCACCCGCTCCGCGGGATTCTTCGTGGAACGCGTGCGATGGAACGAGGACGCGTTCCTGCGGCAGTACCTCCCGTACCTCAACCGGCACGACGTGACCATGCGCCTCGGCGTGCGCGGCGGCACGACCTACCGTGACCAGGAAGTGAACGTCGAGCTGAGCGCCGGCAAGCGGATCAACTACCTGTTCCAGAATGGCTCATACTTTCCCGGCTACAATACCGTGGACGTCACGCTCTCCCAGTTGCGCGTGTCCGTTACGCCGTTCGTGAACCCTAGCCGATGACCCGGCCGCTGATTTCCGTCATCGTTCCGACGTACGGCCGGTGGCAGCACGTGGGACCCCTGCTCGATTCGATCCTGGCGCAGGACTTCGACGACTGGGAATGCGTGATTGCGGAGGACGGGTCCCCCAATCAGGAACTGGTGCGCGAGCAGGTAGCGGCACGCGCCGAGCGCGCGAGCGGCCGCATCCGGTTCGAGCCCAACGCCAAGACGCTGGGATACGACGCCAACTTCCGGCGCCTCATCGAGCTGGCGCGCGGCCGGTTCGTGTTCGTGATGGGCGACGACGACTTCGTGGCCCCCGGGGCGTTCCGGGCCGTAGCGCGCACGGTGGAGCGTTATGCCAATATTGGCATGATCCTCCGCGCGTTCGCCTGGTTCCGCGACACGCCCGACAACGTGATCCAAGTCAGCCGGTACTACCCCCGCGAGACCTTCTTCCCCGCCGGACCGCAGGCGATAGTTGCGTGCTACCGGCGCTCGGTGGTGATGAGCGGGCTCGTGTTCGATCGCGATCTGGCGCAGTCGTTCGCCACCGACCGGTGGGACGGCACGCTGTTCTACCAGCATTGGCTGGTAGCGAATATCCTGGTGACGAAGGACGCCGTATACATCCCCGAGCTGCTGGCCTATTTCCGGCGCGGTGGCACGCCGATCTTCGGCACGGCGGAGAAGGAGAAGGCGCTGTATACGCCGGGCGTGCAGCCGCCCGACACCGACCTCAAGATGA
>DASZRI010000182.1:0-3328 GCA_035549215.1 Gemmatimonadaceae bacterium
TCGGTGGAGGGGCGATACACGGGACAATCGTACCTGGCGAACACGGGGGACGCGCAGTTCGTGCTGCCCGCCACGTACATCGCCGATGCGCAGGTGGCGTGGACCGCGGGGCGGTATGGCGTGACCCTGTTCGCGAACAACATCGGGAACTGCCTGAAGTACTCCAGCGGCTACACGGATGGCAGCAGCTCGTACTACTACCCGTTGCCGCCGCGGAACGTCTCACTGGTCGTGAAGGCGGCATTCTGACCGATTCGGGGGGCCGGCCCGCGCCGGCCCCCCGCATCGTCGGGCTTGTGATTCGGGGCCGGGGTGCTGATACTCCCTCAGCCCTCATCATGCCGCTCTCCCCGGTATCGCCCGACCAGCTCAAGAACGCGTGCCTGCTCCTCGTGGACGACGAGCAGACCAACCTGACGTTGCTCCGGCTGATCCTGAGCCGGGCCGGGTATTCGCGCGTCCATACGCTCACCGATGCCCGCGACGTGCTGCCGCTGGCCAAGGCGATCAACCCGGACCTCGTCGTGCTCGACCTGCGCATGCCGGCGATGAGCGGCTTCGCGGTACTCGAGGGGCTGGTGGAGCAGACCAATCCCGCCGACTTCCTGCCGATCCTGGTCGTCACGGGCGACTCCAGCCAGGAGAGCCGGCAGCGGGCGCTCAAGCTCGGCGCGAAGGACTTCCTGACCAAGCCGTTCGAGGCGACCGAGGTGCTGCTCCGCATCCAGAACCTGCTCACGACGCGCATGCTGTACCAGTGGCAGCGCGCGCAGAACGAGCTGCTGGAGGCGAAGGTGGCCGCGCGCACGGAGGAACTGCAGGCGGCGGTGAAGCGGGCCGAGGACGCGAACCGGGCCAAGAGCGTCTTCCTGGCGACGATGAGCCATGAGCTGCGCACGCCGCTCAACTCGGTGATCGGGTTCGCGAACCAGCTCCTGAAGAACAAGGGCGCCAACCTGCTGCCGCAGGACCTGGCCTACCTCCAGCGGATCAGCAACAACGGGATGCACCTGCTCCACGTGATCAACGACGTGCTCGACCTGTCGAAGGTGGAGTCCGGGCGCATGAACGTGGACATCACCAGCGTGCAGCTCGACCGCGTGATCTTCGAGACGCTGGAGGACCTGGAAGGGCGCTTCGTGGGGAGCCCGATCGTGCCGCGCGTCTCGCTGCCGCCGACGCTCGCCCCGCTGGAGACGGACGAGGCCAAGCTCAAGCGCATCCTGATCAACCTGGTCGGCAACGCAGTGAAGTTCACGGAGAGCGGGAGCTTTCGCGTGGGCGTGATCGCGGACCCGGCCACGGGCCGGCCGCTGCGCCTGGACGTGGTGGACACGGGCATCGGCATCCCCGCGGACCAGCTCGAGGTTATCTTTGAGGCCTTCGAGCAGGGCGACCCCAGCACGCGTCGCCGCCACGAGGGGACGGGCCTCGGCCTCGCCATCTCGCGCGCCCTGTGCGAAGTGCTCGGCTACCGGCTGACGGTGGTCAGCGAGGTCGGGCGGGGCTCGGCGTTCAGCATCGTGCTCTCTCCCGACACCGAGCCGCCCCGCACGTACGACGAGGCGCTGGCGACGTATGCGCCGCGCCCCTTCACCTCCAACTCCTCATCCACGAGCAGTGCGTAGCACTCGTTTCCATTTCGCGGCCGTGATCGCCGCGGCCGCCGTCCTTGCCGCGCCCGTGCGCGCACAGCAGCAGGGAGGCCAGCAGGGTTCGACGACCACGCGCGCCAAGCACCATCCGCGCCCGTCCACTGCCCAGGCGCAGCCGAAGGCCGTGAGCGCGCCGGAGCCGGAGTGGCCGGTGAAGGGGCCGGCGCCGCTGCCTGGCTCGCTGCTGCCCGCCAACCGCATCGTCGCGTTCTACGGCAATCCGCTCTCCAAGAAGATGGGCATCCTGGGGGAGCTCCCGCCGCAGCAGATGCTCGCGCGCCTGGACACCGAGGTCGCCAAGTGGCGCGCCGCCGATCCGTCCACGCCGGTGATCCCGGCGCTGCAGCTCATCGTGAGCGTGGCGCAGGGGAGCCCGGGACGCGACGGGATGTACCGCCTGCGCATGCCCGACACGCTCATTGACCGCGTGGCCGGCTGGGCCGCGCAGCGCAACGCGCTGCTGTTCCTGGACGTGCAGGTGGGCAAGAGCACCGTGGAAGCCGAATTGCCGCGGCTCATCCCGTACCTCAAGCGGCCGAACGTGCACCTGGCGCTCGACCCCGAGTTCTCGATGAAGACGGGCGCCGTCCCCGGGACGAAGATCGGGACGATGGACGCCTCGGACGTGAACTTCGCCGTGGACCTGCTCAAGAAGCTGGTGGTGGAGAACTCGCTGCCGCCCAAGGTGCTGATCGTGCACCGCTTCACGCGCAAGATGCTCACCAACGCGAAGAAGATCGTGGTGGATCCGCACGTGCAGATGGTGGTCAACATGGACGGCTGGGGGCCGCCCTGGCTGAAGCGCGACTCCTACCGGGCGTACGTGTACGCCGAGCCGGTCCAGTTCACGGGGTTCAAGCTCTTCTTCCACAATGACACGAAGAAGGGCAACCCGCTGATGTCGCCGCAGGACGTGCTGAAGCTCAAGCCCGTACCGCTGTACATCCAGTACCAGTAGCGCGGCGCGCCTTGACGCACGAAGCGCCACCGGCCGAGGGCCGGCGGCGCTTCGCCGTTCAGGGTCCTGCCAGTGGTCAGTTCGGCACCACGACGGTGACGAGCACGGAGTCGCGGAGCACGCTCGACTCCACGATGATCGCGCCGACGACGTACGTCGAGCCGGGGGCAGCCGCCGTGACGAGGCCGCCGGTGCCGACGCGGGCAATGGTCGAGTCGCGCACGGTCCACGTGGGCGCGGGCGCGCTGTTCACCGTCGAGCCGTCCAGCGACACCGCGCGGGCGGTGAGCTGTTCCGAGGCACCGGTCGCCAGCAACAGCGACTTCTCGCCGCTCTTGCCGCCGACGATGAGCGCCGAGATGGGCGAGTCGGTCACGCCACCGGTGTCGCCGGGGTCGGCCACGCCATTCTGGGCGCAGCCGGCGAGCATGCCGGCTGCGATCACGGTCCAGACACGATGCACGTTCAGCCCTCCTGGGGATTGCCGCCTCAAGCTATCGCACGGGGAGTCGCGCCGCTATTTCGGCGCGGTCCACGTGTTGTTGGCGCGATCGATGTCGATGAGCCGCTTGTCGGGGTCGAGCTCGATCTTCACGAGCGTCTTGCCCGCGAACTCGTACTGCCGCACGAAGTGCGCGCTGTTCATGCTCCACGCCTCGGCCGGGTAGTCGAATTCCTGCGTCGAGCCGTCCGAGAAGGTGAAGCGGGCCAGGAT
>DASZRI010000183.1:0-6233 GCA_035549215.1 Gemmatimonadaceae bacterium
GTCATCACGCCGGGCGCAAAGACCGCCGTCTTCGCGGCGCTCGCCAGCGTGCTCGAGCCCGGGGACGAGGTACTCACCCCGGCGATCGGCTTCCCGTCGTACACCGAGATCCCGCGCTTCCTGGGCGCAACGCCGGCGTACTACGCACTCGATGCGCGGCGCGGCTTCGCCATTGATGTCGACGACCTGGCCGCACGCATCACGCCGCGCACCCGCGCGCTCATCGTCAACGCGCCGCACAATCCCACTGGCGGCACGCTCTCGCGCGCTGCGCTCGCCCGCCTGGCCGACATCGCGATCGCCCACGACCTCGCCGTCATCACCGACGAGATCTACGCCGACCTGCAGTACAATGGCGACTTCACGAGCCTGGCATCGCTGCCCGAGCTCGCGGGACAGGTGGTCGTGGTGGACGGGCTGTCCAAGAACTTCGCGATGACGGGCTGGCGCCTGGGCTACGCGATAGTCCCTGCAGCACACGCCCCGGCGTTCGAGCGATTCGCGATCCACAACTTCTCCTGCACGAACACGTTCGTTCAGGTGGCTGCCGTCGCGGCCCTCACCGGCCCGCAGGACGCCGTCATCGCGGCGCGCAACACGTACGCCGACCGCGCGACGCGTGTCGCGTCCGCGCTGGCGCAGGTGCCCGGCGTGCGGTGCCACCGGCCGCGCGGCGCCTTCTACGCCTTTCCCGACGTGCGCGACCTGCTGGCGCAGTCGGGGCTGACCACGCGCGAGCTGGCCGCGCGCGCGCTGGACGAGTTCGACGTTGCCGTGCTGCCCGGCACGGCGTTCGGCGCCGCGGGCGAGGGATTCCTGCGCGTCGCCTTCCTGCAGCCGTCGCCGCAGCTCGAGCAGGGGCTCGACCGGCTGGCGCGCTGCCTCACGAGCGTGGCCGCCGGCGCCTCGGCCGCCGCGCGCTGATTCCCCGGGAGACTCGGCATGCGCCCCAAGGTCACCACGCACACGCTGGCCGCGCTGCGCGCGCGCGGCGAGAAGGCCGTGTTCGTCACGGCGTACGACTTCCCCACCGCGGTCTTCGCCGATCGCGCGGGGGTGGACCTGCTCCTCGTCGGCGACTCCGCCGCGATGACGATGATGGGGCAGCCCAACACGGTGGGCGTGACCATGGACGAGATGTGCGTGTTCGTGAAGAGCGTCTGCCGCGCCAACCCGCGCGCGTTCGTCGTCGGCGACCTGCCCTTCCTCTCGTACCAGGTGAGTGACGAGGAGGCGGTGCGCAACGCGGGGCGCTTCGTCGCCCTCGGGTGCGACGCCGTGAAGTGCGAGGGCGGCGCGCGCGTCGCGTCGCGCGTGCGGGCCATGGTGGACGCCGGCATCTGCGTGATGGGCCACCTGGGGCTCACGCCGCAGAACATGGCGCAGCTCGGGGGGTATCGCGTGCAGGGCAAGTCGCGGCGCGCCGTGCAGCAGCTCATCGACGACGCGCTCTCCCTGCAGGACGCGGGCGTGTTCGCCATCCTGCTGGAGGCGCTTCCCGCGGAGGCGGCGGCGTGCGTGCGCGAGCGCCTGGAGGTTATCGTGTATGGGATCGGCGCGGGCCCCCACGTGGACGGCCAGCTCGTCATCTCCCACGACATCCTGGGCAGCTTCGTGGGCGACATCGCGCCGCGCTTCGTGAAGCCCTACGCGCACGTGGGACAGGAGGTGCAGCGCGTGTTCACGCAGTACGCCACCGATGTCCGCGCGGGCGCGTTCCCGTCGCCTGAACTCTGGTATCCCGTGAACCCTGACGTCGAGCAGGAGCTCCGCGCGCTGCGCGGCGCTTCGGAGGCCGCTGTCGCATGACCGTTTCTGCCATCGCTCCCGCGGGCACGTCGCCCGCCATCCTGTGGCCATGGGACCTGGCCTGCCGCTCCTGCCACCGGCCGGCGCCCGCGGGCCCGACCGCCATCTGCGAGCATTGCCTGGGACCGCTCGATCCCGTGCCCCCGGCGTCGCGCACGCTCCCCGATCGCGCCACGATCGCGTCGCGGGCCCCGACGCTCTGGCGATATCGCGAATGGCTCCCCTTCACCGGCACGCCCGCGCTGTCGCTCGACTCGGGCTTCACGCCGCTGGTCGAGGCGCCGCGGCTCGCTGAGCGGCTCGGCGTCGCGCGCTGCTGGGTCAAGAACGACTCCGTATCGCATCCCACGCTCTCGTTCAAGGATCGCGTCGTCACGGCGGCCATCAACGCGGCGCATGCCTTCGGCCTCGACACGATCGGCTGCGCGTCCACCGGCAACCTGGCCAACGCGGTCGCCGCGCACGCCGCACGCGCAGGCCTCCGCGCGTGGGTGTTCATCCCCCACGACCTGGAGCTGGGCAAGGTGCTCGGCACGCAGGTGTACGCCCCGCACGTCGTGCGCATCAAGGGCCACTACGACGACGTGAACCGCCTGTGCGCGCAGGTGGCCGACTTCTTCGGCTGGGGCATCGTCAACGTGAACCTGCGCGCGTACTACGGCGAGGGGAGCAAGACGATGGCCTTCGAGATCGCCGAGCAGCTCGGCTGGCGGCTGCCGACGGCCGTCGTCGCGCCGATGGCCGGCGGCTCGCTGGTCACCAAGCTGCACAAGGGCTTCGGCGAGGCGACCGACGCCGGTCTCGTCTCCGGCGACGCGCCGCGCATCTACGGCGCGCAAGCCGCGGGATGTGCGCCGATCGTGAACCTCGTGCAATCGGGCGCCGACGCCATCACGCCGGTGGTGCCGGACACGATCGCGCGGTCCATCGCGATCGGGAATCCCGCGGACGGGCTGTACGCGCGGCGCGCCATCCTCTCAAGCGGCGGCAATGCAGTCGCCGTCGGCGAGGCCGACCTGGTGCACGGCATCCGTCGCCTGGCCGAGGACGTGGGCATCTTCACGGAGACGGCGGGCGGCGTCACCGTGGCCGGTGCACTCGCGCTCGCACAGCAGGGAGCGTTCCGCGCGGATGACGAGGTCGTCCTCTGCATCACGGGCAATGGCCTCAAGACCACCGAGGCCATCACCGACCCGCGCTACAACGCGGCGATCGACGCGCCGGTCATAGCGCCGAAGCTGTCCGAGGTGCGCCGCCTCGTGGAGGCGCAGTGAGCGAACAGGTCCTTGCAACAGCAACGGTGCGCGTTCCCGCATCCACGTCCAACCTCGGCGCGGGCTTCGACTGCGTCGGCCTCGCCATCGACCGCTGGATGCGCGTGACGGTCGAGCTGCTCGATGGGCCACCGGGGGTGGAGCTCGTGCGTCGCGGAACGCTGCGCGTGCTCGACGTGCGCGACGACGATGCGGCGCACGACCTGATCGTGCGCGGATTCCACGCCATTGCCGGCCCGGGCTGGGCCGGACGCGCGCGTTTCGTCGCTGAGTCGGCCATCCCCGTGGCGCGCGGGCTGGGCTCGTCGGGCGCGGCGTTGCTCGCCGGCGCGGCGCTGGCAAACGCCGTGCTCAAGCTGGGACGCGCGCCCCTCGACCTCGCGCGCGCCTGCCTTTCCATCGAGGGACACCCGGACAACCTCGCGCCCGCCGCGCTCGGTGGCGCAGTGCTCGTGGCGCGCACGGGCGACAGCTCGGCGCACTTCAGCCGGCTCCAGGTGGATGAGTCGCTGGCGTTCGCGTTCGCGGTCCCCGATTTCGAGGTGCAGACGTCGCGCGCGCGGGCCGCGCTTCCGGCCACCTTGCCATTCGCCATCGCCGCGCAGGCCGCGTCGCGGGCCGCCTCGCTCGTGCAGGGGCTGCGCACCGGCGACGCCGAGCTGCTCGCGTTCGCATTCGACGACGTGCTGCACGTGCCCTGTCGCCGAGCCCTGGTGCCGCACCTGGACGCCGCGTCATCCGCCGCGCGCGATGCCGGGGCGTACGGCGCGACCCTGAGCGGGTCGGGATCATCCATCGTCGCGGTGGCGCCCGCCTCCGCGGCACCGCTCGTCGCCGACGCCATGGCCGCCGCGTGGCGTGCGCATGGCGTCGAAGCCGATTCGTTCTCCACGCGCGTGGGCCCGTCCGGGCTCACGATCGAATCCACATCCGCCAGGAGTCTCGCATGCCCGTGACCGTCAACCTGCCCTCCATCCTCGCGCGGCTGGCCGAGAACGCGCGCCAGGTCGAGGCGCGGCCCGCGCCATCGGCGACCGTCGGCGACGTCGTCTCCGAGGTCGTCGCCCGGTACCCGGAGCTCGGCCCGCGCTTGCGCGACGAGCAGGGACAGCCGTATCCCTTCGTGACGTTCTACCTCAACGACGACGACATCCGCTTCAACGGCGGGTTCGCCGCCGCCGTGCGCGACGGCGACGAGGTCACCATCGTGCCCGCCATCGCGGGAGGTTGAGCGTGGCCACGACCCTTGGCGCGGAGCCGAACACCGTGCACGATCTCCCGGAACTGACGCAGGAAGAGTACCTGCGATATGGTCGCCACATCATCCTGCCGGACGTCGGCGAGGCGGGCCAGCGCCGGCTCAAGGCGTCGCGCGTGCTGCTCATCGGCGCCGGCGGGCTGGGGTCGCCCACGGCGATGTACCTCGCCGCGGCCGGCGTCGGCACGCTTGGCCTCGTGGACTTCGACGTGGTGGACGCGAGCAACCTGCAGCGGCAGATCCTGCACGGCACCAGCACGCTGGGGCACCGCAAGGTGGACTCCGCGCGCGACCGGCTGCACGACCTCAACCCGAACGTCCACCTGGAGACGTACGATGCGCCCTTCTCCGCGTCGAACGCGCTCGAGATCGCGCGCGACTACGACGTCATCGTGGACGGCACGGACAACTTCGGCACCCGCTACCTGACCAACGACGTCTCCGTGCTGCTCGGCAAGCCCAACGTGTACGGCAGCATCTTCCGCTTCGAGGGACAGGCCAGCGTCTTCGCGACGGCGGACGGCCCGTGCTACCGCTGCCTGTATCCTTCGCCGCCCCCGCCGGGCATGGTGCCGAGCTGCGCCGAGGGCGGCGTGCTGGGCGTGCTGCCCGGGCTCATCGGCACCATCCAGGCGACGGAGACGATCAAGCTGCTGCTCGGGCTCGGCGACACGCTGGCCGGGCGCCTGCTGCTCGTGAACACGCTGGACATGAGCTTCCGCACCGTGCGGCTGCGCAGGGATCCCGCCTGCCCTGCCTGCGGCACGCGCACCATCACGCACCTCGAGGAGTACACCGAGTACTGCGGCATCCCGGGGACCGAGGCCACGGCCGCGGCGAACGCCGTTGCGGCGGGCACGGGGGACATCACCGTGCGCGAACTGGCGGAGAAGCTGGCGCGCGGCGACGACTTCGACCTGATCGACGTGCGCGAGCCCTATGAATGGCAGATCGGGCGCATCCCGGGCGCGCGGCTCATCCCGCTCGGCGAGTTCGAGGCCGCGATCCCGACGCTGGACCCGTCCCGCGAGATCGTGGTGCAGTGCCGGTCGGGGCAGCGCAGCGGACGCGCGGTGGCCGCGCTGCAGGCCGCGGGCTTCGTGTACGCGCGCAACCTGGTGGGCGGCATCCTGGCGTGGAGCGACGAGATCGACCCGACCATCCCGAAGTACTGAACCGACCCGCAGCAGGCGTGGGCAGCGAGGATCCGGGAATGGGGAATGGAGTCCGGCGCAGGCCAGGCGGCATTCCCCATTGTCATTTCCGTGCTCAATCCGCGATGATCTCCATCGGCTCGCCGGTCGCCTTGGCCGCGCGGAGCAGCAGCACCAGTGGCAGCGACAGCGAGAACAGGATCGCCACCAGCACGAACACGTGGTTGTACGCGAGCACGGCGGCCTGGCGCATCACGTCGCCGTCGAGCAGCGCCAGCGCGCGGCGCGACGCGGTGTAGGCATCCGCGCCCGCGGCCTGCATGCCGGCCGTGACCCCCTGCATCCAGCCGCGGGTGATCGGGTTGCCGGGCGTCAGCTTCTCCACCAGGTGCGCGCGGTACGTGTTCGTGCCGCTCGTGAGCTGCGTGGCGGCCAGCGCGATGCCGACGCTGCCGAACACCTGGCGCACCACGTTGTACAGGCCCGCCGCCGCGGTCATCTTCGGCTTCTCGATCGCGGCCAGCGCCGCGGTGCTCAGCGCCACGAAGATCAGCGCGAAGCCCACCCCCTGCCAGAGTTGGGGCCAGAACAGGTCCCAGTAGCCGACGTCCACGGTGAGGTGCGAGAGCTGGAAGAACGAGAACGCGCTCACCGCCAGGCCGGCGCCGACCATGACGCGGGGCCCGAGGGCGTTGTACCACCGCCCGACGATGGGCATGAGCACGGCCATCGCGAGGC
>DASZRI010000184.1:0-2001 GCA_035549215.1 Gemmatimonadaceae bacterium
GCAACACCGGCGCGCACCAAACGACAGTCTTTCTCTACGATAGCAAGGAGCGGCAGTGGATCGACTACGCCGTCAGGGATTTCTTACGGAAGCCCACGGCGGGCGGGCGGTACTGGGCCCACTCGCGTTCTCCGCTCGTCGGCCACTCGGCGACGCAGTACGGTCTCCAGCGGTGAGCGCCGCTCAGCTCACCTTGCGAGTCTTCCGCTTGAGGAAGTCCATGAGAATGAACTGCCCGAGCGTCATCGTCGAGGTGAAGTAGGCCTTGCCGCGGCTGATCTGCGAGACGCGCTTCACGAACTCGATCAGCGTGCGGTCGCGCGCCAGCATGAACGTGTTGATCATGATGCCGCTCTGGCGGCACCGCGCGACCTCCCGCAGCGTCTCGGCGATCACCATCGCGTCCAGCCCGAACGCGTTCTTGTAGACCTGCCCATTGGGCATCGTCAGCGCGCTCGGCTTGCCGTCCGTGATCATCACGATCTGGCGCATGTCCTTCTTCTGCGCCATGAGCAGCCGCCGCGCCAGCTTGAGCCCCTCGGCCGTGTTCGTGTGGTAGGGGCCGACCTGCACCGACGCCAGCGCGCCAAGCGGGATCTCCTCGGCGGAGTCGTGGAAGAGCACGACCTTGAGGGAGTCGCCCGGGAACTGCGTGCGGATCAGGTGCGTCAGCGCGAGCGCCACCTTCTTCGCGGGCGTGAACCGGTCCTCGCCGTACAGGATCATCGAGTGCGAGCAGTCGAGCATCAGCACCGTCGCGCATGACGACCGGTACTCGGCCTGGCGCACCATCAGGTCGCCGTAGTCGAGGTCGATCGGCACCTCCACCTTGCCCGTGCGCCCGAGCGCGTTCTTGAGCGTCTCGTTCACGTCCAGGTTGAGCACGTCGCCGAATTCATACGGCTTGCTCCAGCCGTCGGACTCGATGCCCGTGGCCAGGTGCGGCGTCTCGTGGCTTCCGGCGCTGGACTTGCCGAGCGAGCCGAGCAGGCTGCGCAGCGTCTTGTAGCCCAGGAAGTCGATGCCCTTGTCGGTGAGGTTGAACTGGACATCCCGCGCGGCGGCGCGCGCGAGGCTGCCCGGTCCTTCCACGGACTGGTGCCCCGCCGGCATCTGCGGCGGCGCATCGAGGTTCAGGAATCCCTCGTCGATCAGCCGTTGCACGAGGTCGTCCAGCAGCTTGGCCAGCTTGGCCTGCGCTTCGTCGTCGCCGTCGCCGCGCAGCGCCTCGAGCATCTCCGGCGTGAATTGCCCGCTCTCGATGAGCGCCTCGAGGATTGCCTGGCGCAGCGCATCGAGCGACCGGTCGCCCGGATCGCCGAGCTCGAGCTCACCGTGCGGGAGGTGCCCGCCGCCGAACCCGGACTGCAGCAGGAAGTCGGCGAGCTTGTCGAGCAACGCCTGGAGATCGACGGCATCCGCCATCTCCGGGCTGAACTTCGTGTACGTGTGAAAGCGCATGGCACCTCCCCCTCCCAACAGAATACCCCGGGGGCCGCGGGCGTGCCACGTGCACCGGGGGCGTTGGCTACACCTCGCGCCCGGCCGCCTGGCGCGCCGCACCCAGCCGGGCGACGCCTGTTTCGCCCCGGCTATATTCCGCCGATGCCCTCTGCGAACCCGTTTCGCACGCTGATCCGGCACCGGAACTTCCGGATCTTCTGGTCCGGCCAGTCGCTGTCCCTCATCGGGACGTGGATGCAGACGATGGCCGAGGGGTGGCTGGCGCTCCAGTTGTCCAACAGCCCGTTCATGGTGGGGCTCGTGGCGTCGGCGGCGTCGTGGCCGATCATCGGCGTGTCGTTCCTCACCGGCGTGATGGTGGACCGCCGCGACAAGCTCAAGCTCGTGAAGATCGCGCAGAGCCTGCTGCTCCTGCAGGCGTCCACCCTCTGGTGGCTCACCTGGTCGCACCACATCACCATCCACTGGCTCGTGGCCATGGCGTTCTGCAACGGGCTCATCAGCTCGGTGGAGATCCCGGCGCGCCAGTCGCTCATG
>DASZRI010000185.1:0-14762 GCA_035549215.1 Gemmatimonadaceae bacterium
CCGTGCGCTGTTCGACAGCGACACGCGCCGGGCGATGCTCGAGGCGCGCCGGCAGCGCCGGATTGCGCGCCGCTCGGGCGGCCTTGGCGCCGTGCCCGGTGCTGGCGGCGCGCTTCCCGCCCCGCGGCTGGACGGCGGCACGCTCGCGCAGGCGGCCGGCGTGCACGCGGGCACCATCCAGCAGGCGGCCGCCGATCGCGACGAGATCATCCGGCTCATCGAGTCCATGCCGCAGGCGGAGCGCGGGCGCGTGCCCGACGTGGTGCGCTCGGCCATCGCGCTGCAGGACAAGGTGCAGGGACTGGCGATCTCGCTGGCCGACCTGGAACGCAACAGCACGCCGGGCGGCATGGCGGCGCTGGAAGCGGAGATCACGCGGCTCGAGGGCGCGGCGAACCCGCTGGACCACCGCGCCAGTGAGGAGCGCGTGCGGCGCCTGGCGTACCTGAAGCGGCAGCGGCGCGCGCTGGCGGACATCGAGCAGAAGCGCGCGGCCGTGGCGGCGCGGCTGGAGACGTGCTCGGTGGCGCTGCGCAACATGAAGCTCGACGTGCTGCGCCTGCGCGCCGGTGCGCAGACGCACCAGCACGTGACGTCGCTGGCGATGAACGCGCTGTCGCTGGCCGACAGCGTGGACAGCGCGGTGTACGCGTCGGATGAGCTGGGGCGGGGCACGGGCCGCTCCGGCTCCGAGCCGAGGTGAGCGACTACCTCCAGGATCGGCTGGTCGCGGCGGTCGGCGACCATTACCTGATCGAGGGCGAGATTGGCCGCGGCGGGATGGCCGCCGTGTACCGCGCACTGGACGTGCGCCTGAACCGCCACGTCGCCATCAAGGTCCTGCCCCCGGACCTGGCGTTCAATGCGGACGTGAAGGCGCGCTTCCTGCGCGAAGCGCAGACCGCCGCGCAGCTCAACCACCCGAACATCGTCCCCATCTACGCCGTGGACGAGCAGGACGGCGTGGTGTTCTTCGTCATGGCGCTGGTGGAAGGGGACTCGCTCGCCAGGATCCTGCACCAGGCGCCGCATGCGAGCGCGGACCAGGTGCGCACGGTCGTCGGCCAGGTGGCGGACGCGCTCGACTACGCGCACCGCAAGGGCGTGGTGCACCGCGACATCAAGCCGGACAACATCCTCGTGGACCGCGCCACCGGGCGCGTGATGGTCACCGACTTCGGCATCGCGCGCGCGGCGGCCGCCGATTCGCGGCTGACGGTCACCGGCGTCGCGGTGGGCACGCCCGCGTACATGTCGCCGGAGCAGGCGCTGGGCGAGCGCGACGTGGACGGGCGCAGCGACATCTACTCGCTGGGCGTCGTCGCGTACCAGATGCTCACCGGCGAACAGCCGTTCAAGGCGACGAACACGCCGGCCATGCTCGTGAAGCACGTCTCGGAGACGCCGCGGCCGATCCGGACGCTGCGCCCCGACGCACCGCCCGCCCTCGTGCGGGCGGTGGAAGTCGCGATGGCCAAGAAGCCCGAGGAGCGATGGCCCACCGCCGCGGCATTCGCCGAGGCGCTGCGGGCACCGGCGCCAGTGGCCGCGCCGCCCGCGACGCCGAGCGCCGAGCAGTTGCAGGAGACGGGATTTGCGCCTGCGCAGCCACCGGCACCGCCGGCCGGCCCGCGCGTCAGCATCGGGATCCACACCGGCGGCCTGCAGCTGCCACCGCTCCCGATCGGCGGCACGCGCGACGAATGGCAGGACTGGAAGCAGGAAGTCCGCGACGCGGCGCGCTCGCACCGCGACCTCGTGCGCTGGGGCGAGTCCGAGCGGCGGGAGGCCCGCCGTGCGTCGCGCCGCGATCGCCGCGACTTCAACCTGCGCCCCGTGGAGCAGCGGATCACGATCTTCCGCCGCGAACTGATCGGCACGTCGTCCACGCTGCTGATGCTGTTCCTGATCAACATGGCGACGTCGCCGCACTTCTGGTGGTGGGTCTTTCCCGCGGTGGGCATGGGCATCGGGCTGCTCAGTCGCGGCGCGTCGCTCTGGTCGGATGGCGTCAGCCTCGGGCAGATCTTCTCGCGCCGCAAGCCGCGCGTGGACGTGATGGTCGTGGACACGCGCTCGCCAACCGCTTCGGCGCCGGAAGCGGCCGCGCTCCCCGAACCGCCGCTCGTTGCCGATGACGTGCTCGCCGGCCCGCACGGCGCCGCGGTGCGCCGTGCGTCGGGCGATCGCATCGTCATCCGCGAGGTGCTGGCCAAGCTCACGCCCGAGGAACGCCAGCTCCTGCCCGACATCGCGCCCACCGTGCAGGCGCTGGCCGAGCGCGTGGGGTCGCTGGCCACCACGCTGCACCGGCTGGACGCCGACGTGTCGGGCGCGAACCTGGGCGCGCTGGACCAGCGCATCGCCGAGCTGAAGCGGGAAACGCCCACGGCGGATCGCGATCGCCGCATCACGCTGCTCGAGCGGCAGCGGAGCACGCTCCACGACCTGCTCGCGCGACGCAGCACGCTGCTGTCGCAGTTCGAGAGCGCCTGCCTGGCGATGCAGAACCTCAAGCTCGACCTGCTCAAGCTGCGCTCGGCGGGGATCTCTGCGGCCCTCGGCGACGTGACGAGCGCCACGCAGCAGGCGCGCGCCGTGTCGCGCGAGATCGGCCATGCCATCGAGGCGGCCGACGAGGTCCGGCGGCTCTGAGCCGCCGGCGCGCCATGCGCCACTCCGTGAACGCGGCCGTGGCCGCGCTGTTCCTGTGTGCCGCGTGCCGTGATGCGACGCCCGCGTCGTACCCGCGCGTCCCCACGCCAAACCCGGTGCGCGGACTCTACGTCAATCGCTGGGCTACGCTCGACCCGCGCATCTGGGCACTGATCGGCGTCGCCGAGCGCACGGAAGTCAACGCGCTCGTGGTCGACGTGAAGGACGATCGCGGGCTCGTGCTGTACCGGTCGCAGGTGCCGCTGGCGCACGCCATCGGCGCCGACACGACGACGCCGCTGCCCGCAGAGCGCGTCCGGGCGATCCTCGATACCATGCGCGCGCACGACATCTATCCCATCGCGCGCATCGTCGTCGCCAAGGACCCGCTGCTTGCCAGCCACCGGCGCGACTGGGCCGTGACACGCGCCAGCGACGGCGCGCCATGGCTGGATGCCAACGGCACGCCCTGGCTCGACCCCCACCATCGCGAAATCTGGGCGTACGCCGCCGACCTCGCCGAGGAGGCCGTGCGCCTGGGCTTCAGCGAGGTGCAGTTCGACTATGTGCGCTTTCCCGACGACCCGCGGCTCGATCGCGAGGCCGCGTTCCCCCTGGCGCAGGGCCGTTCGCGCGCGTCGGTGATCCGCGAGCAGCTCGGCTACCTGCACGCACGCATGCAGGCGCTGCACGTGCCGATGGCGATCGACGTGTTCGGGCTCACGGGAAGCGACACCACCGACATGGGCATCGGCCAGCAGTGGGAGCAGTTCGTGGACCGCGCCGACGTGGTGCAGCCGATGGACTACCCGTCGCACTTCGCGCCGGGCACCTACGGAATCGACGAGCCCAACGCGCGCCCGTATGAGACGATCGCGCACGCGCTGTCCGATGCGCTGCAGCGGAGCCGGGGCATCGCGCACGCGGCGCGCATCGTGCCGTGGTACCAGGATTTCACGCGCGGCGACCCGCCGTACGACGCCGCGCAGGTGCGCGCGCAGATGCAGGCCGGCTACGACCACGGGATCTACGGCTGGCTGCTGTGGAACCCAGGGAGCGAGTACACGCTCGACGCGCTGCGCCCTAGGCGGAGTCCAGCTCCTCCAGCTTCGCCTCCAGCTCGGACATCATCCCCGGGTGGCCAAAGCGATTCGCCGCCTCGATCCCCTTCCGCAGGGCGTCCCTAGCGTCGTCCAGCCGGCCCAGGCGTTCGTAGAGGTCCGCCGCGCGAGCCCAGCCGTTGCCCTCGTCGTCGTACGACGCGAGGTACACCTGCAGGTGCTCGAGCGCCTCGTCGAGCAGCCCCTCCTTGGCGGCCTCGTTCGCAAGCCCGAAGCGGGCCAGTGCATTGGTCGGATTGCGCGCGACCATGGCGCGCATCGCGTCGAGTCTCGGGTTGGTCATCGGGTGAGCAGTTGCGTGATGACGGCGGCCACGGCCGCGGGGGTATCCTCCGGCGCGAAGTGCCGCGCGCTCGGAATCACGTCGAGCGTGGCGCCGGGGATCGCGTCGCGCAGCCGTTCGCCGAGCGACGCGGGAAGGAACGGGTCGTCGCGCCCGGTGACGATCGCCGTCGGCGCGCACACGTCGCGCAGGCGCGCGCCGAGCGCCTGGGTCTCCGAGCTCTCCAGCGCGCGCAGGTGGCGCACGAGCGCCGTGCGGCCGTCAGGGCCGGCGAACACCCGCGCGTAATGCTCCAGCGAGTGCACGCCGCGATCCGCGTGCGCATACCCGCGCTGCAGCGACGTGCGCAGGACGGACTGCGCCCACGGCGGCGGCACGAGGCCCACCAGCCAGTGCAGGTGCCGCCACATGCGCGCGTTGCGCGTGGGCCAGGCGTCGAACCCGACGGAGTTGACCAGCCCCATGCGCGTGACGCGGGCCGGGAAGCGCACGGCCAGCGACTGGGCCACGCCCCCGCCCAGCCCGTGCCCGACGACGCACGCGTCGCGGATGTCGAGCAGGTCCATGAGCGCCAGCACACGATCGGCATGCGCATGGATGCCGAGGTCGCAGGCCTGGGGCCGGTCGCTGCGTCCGTAGCCGAGCAGGTCCAGCACGACGATGCGATGGCCGCCGGGCAGCAGGGGGACGACATCGGCCCACAGGTGGCCGGAGGTCGGGAAGCCGTGCACGAGCACCACGGGTTCGCCGCGTCCGCGCGTGCCGGCGGCGTAGTAGTAGAGTCGGACGCCGCCGACGTCGATGAACTCACCGCGCATGGCGCGGGGCGTCGGGGGCGTGGTGCAGGGGGCATCGTGCCATCGCGCCAAAGATCGCGCGGCAGGGCGTAGCGTGCCACCCGCGCATGCAGCGAGCGCATTCAGGGCGACGGCCATCGGCCGGGCGCGGCCCGGAAACAGCACGGGCCGCCCTTGCGGGGCGGCCCGTGTATCCAGCGGTTGCTGGGTGAATCAGAGGCCGCCGCCGGGCGGACGCATGCGCTGCTGCATCTCCTCGACGTTCTTGTCGAACGCGGCCTGCTGGTCGGCCGTGAGCACGTCGCGGACCTGCTTCAGGTACTTCTGGTTCATGTCGCGCATCTTCTGCATCATCTCGCTGCGATCACCGCCCTGCATCTGGCCGCGCATGTCTTCCATTTCCTTCTGCTGCGCCGCCTTGATGTCATCCACCTTCTTCTGCTGGTCGGCGTTGAGCGTGATGCCGTTCAGCGCGCGGTCGATCTGGGACATGCGCTGGCCGCCACGGCCGCCGCCCATGCCACCCATCCCGCCGCCGCCACCCTGCGCCTGGGCGACCGACGCTGTGCCGCCGATGCAGACCAGTGCGACCACCATCATTGCGAGCCTACGCATTTGACGCTCCTTTAAATGGTTGACTACGTACAAGTGATTGTGCCATAAGAACTTATGTGTTCCCCTCTGGCGCATCACACGAAAAACGCTATGCTTACGCGCCCCGAAGTCGGGGGCAGTACGACATCGCCAACACACTGACCTCGCGACGCCGTGACCCTGCCTCCCACTCTGAGTCCTGCCCCGACCGCGCCACCTGACGCACCGACTCCCGCTCAGGACACCGCGCCATCTGTACGGTTCCCGCTGGGCTGGCTGCTCGAGCATGCCGCCACGCCGATCAAGTACCGGGCACTTGCCGACGTCGCGATGGCAGGGCAGGGGCTGGACGAGCCCGTCGCATCTCTCCCTTATACGTACCGCCCGGCGTTGCTGTTGGCGATGTTGCAGCGACTTGATGGATCGTGGTCCCATACAATGCTCACCATCCCGTCAGGGCGCGCCGAGCATTTCGAGGGGGTGGGTACGATCCACGCGGTGCGTCGGCTGCTCGAGTACGGATGGGCCAAGGATTCGCCGCCGCTGCTGCAGGCGCGGCGCATCCTGTTCCGCCTGCTGGCCGAGGACAACGACCCGAACTACCTGTACGAGTTCGGGGGCAAGGCCGCGCCGGAGGAGGAGCAGGTGCAGCGCGGGCGGACGATCCTGCGGGAGGCGGCGGCGGCCGCGCTGGCCCAGGCAGGGTACGAGGGCGATCCGCGCCTGCGCGGCGCGGCGATGCGGATCCTGGACCGCATCAACGGATTCCTGCGCTCGCCGCTCGCGGCCAAGCCGTGGATCCGCGTGGGCAACCAGCACCTGCTGGCGCCCGACGCGACGCCGCCGTCCATCTACGCGCTGCACATGCTCGCACACATGCCGCTCTTCTGCACCGAGCATGCGGAGGTGATGGACCGGCTGTACGCGTTCGTGTCGCAGCCGCTCCCGCGCCAGGACATCGTGCAGCTCGTGGGCCACTACGCGGCCACGCAGTCGCACCTCGTCATGGGCGACGCGCTTCCGCACCGCAATGCGGCGGATGCCGACGTGCCGGGCGCGCTCGTGTGGCTGGAGCTCATGGCGCGGCTCGGGTTCCTGAGGCGCAACGAGAACTGGTCCCGGCTGCTCGACCGCTTCCTGGATGACCGCGACGCCGATGGCGTGTGGCATCCGCACAAGGGGATGCAGGGCGTGCGCACGACCGACGCGTTCGTGTGGCCGCAGTTTCCGCTCGAGGAAGGCCATGCGGGCGACGAGCGCTGGACCGACGTCACGTTCCGGCTGGGCCTGATCGCGCGGCTGTCGGGGCGCACGATCGACGTCGCCTAGGGCGTCGCGCGGCGTGGCCGTGGACGCGGACCAGGTTCCGCCGTTGCCGCGTCCGCTGCTCGCGGGGCGCATCCCGCCGGGCGAGATGTATCCGGCCGGCGTGCCGGGCATCGAGACGCACTGGCTGGACATCGACGGTCGCCTGCGGCTGCGCGTGCTGCAGGCCGGGCCGCAGGACGGGCGGCCCGTGCTGCTGATCCACGGATGGGGCGCGAGCGTGTATTCGTGGCGCCACGCCATCCCCGCGCTCGCCAGCGAGGGGTGCCGGGTCCACGCGGTGGACATGCCGGGCCACGGGCTGAGTGACAAGCCGGCGGGGCGCGAGTGGTACTCGCGCGAGGCGATGACGCACGTGGCCGCACGCGTGCTCGAGCTGCTCGACCTCTCGTCGGCGCTGGTGGCGGGCCACAGCATGGGCGGTGGCATCGCGCTCTCGCTCGCGCTGGCGCGACACCCGCGTGTAGCGCGCATCGCGCTCATTGCGCCCGTGGGGCTCGGGCCCGTGCGCCTCACCGGCGTGCTGCGCGTGGCGGCGCCGCTGCCACTGGCCAGCGTGGCCCACCTGCTCGTGCCGCGCCTGCTCGTGCAGACGCTGCTCACGCTGGCGTACTTCGACGCATCCCGGCTGGGCGAGCGTGACATCGACGAGTACTGGGCGCCGTCGCAGTTCGAGGGGTTCGCGGCGGCGACGGTGCAGCTGCTGCGCGAATTCTCGTGGGATCCGGCACCGCCGGCCGCGCTCGCGGAGTTGCGCTGTCCCGTGCTCGTGGTCGAGCCCACGCGCGACCACCTGATTCCCGACGTGGAGACGGGCGCGCGGGCCATTCCTGGCGCGCGCATCGCGCGCGTGCCCGGCGGCCACGCGGTGCTCGAGGAGAACCCGGGCGGCACGCTGCCCGTGCTGCTCGCCTTCGCGCGCGGGTAGCGGCAATGGGGCCAGGGCCGGCGCCCTGCGCGCGAGTGGCGACACCTGTCCCCGGACGTTAGCGTTCAGGGATACATGCCAAGACGAAAGCCCCGCCCCGAAGCCTCATCCACCGAGGCCGCGACCGCCGCGGCCACTGAAGCCCCCACCAGCGCCTTCGAGGCGCTCGGCCTCTCGGCGCCGGTCGTCCGCGCCGTGCGCGACGCCGGATATGTGGAGCCCACGCCCATCCAGGCCGAGGCAATTCCGCTCGTCCTCAAGGGGCGCGACGTGATGGGGCTGGCACAGACCGGCACCGGCAAGACCGCGGCGTTCACGCTGCCGATCGTCAACCAGCTCATCGGCGGCCCGCGCCGGACGCGTGCGCTGATCCTCACCCCGACGCGCGAGCTGTGCGTGCAGGTGGAGGAGAGCGTGCACAAGTACGCGAAGCACGCCGAGCTGGGCGTGGCGCCCGTGTACGGCGGCGTGCCGCTGGAGCCGCAGCAGAAGAAGCTGCGCGCCGGCGTGGACGTGGTCGTGGCCACCCCCGGCCGCCTGATCGACCACCTGGAGCGCCAGAACGTCGTGTTCGACGACCTCGAGGTGCTGGTGCTCGACGAGGCGGACCGGATGCTGGACATGGGCTTCGCGCCGCAGATCAACCGGATCGTGGGTGAGCTGCCGCGCTACCGGCAGACGCTGCTGTTCAGCGCGACGATGCCGCCCGAGGTCGAGGCGCTGGCGCGGAAGTACCTGCGCAAGCCCGTGGTGGTGCAGATCGGGCTGCGCTCGGCGGCGGCGAGCACGGTGACGCACGCCGTCTATCCCGTGCCGCGCGAGCGCAAGAGCGCGCTCCTGGCGAGCCTGCTGCAGCAGGAAGGGATGGACTCGGTGCTCGTGTTCACGCGCACCAAGCACGGCGCGGACCGCGTGGTGCGCCATCTGGAGCACGAGGGGATCAGCGCCACGGCGATGCACGCGGACAAGACGCAGCCCCAGCGCACCAAGGCGCTGCACGACTTCAAGCACGGCAAGATCCGCGTGCTGGTGGCCACGGACATCGCGCAGCGCGGGCTCGACATCTCGGGCATCTCGCACGTGATCAACTACGACGTGCCGCAGCAGCCCGAGGACTACGTGCACCGCATCGGGCGCACGGGGCGCGCGGCCACGACGGGCGATGCGTTCACGTTCATGGCGCCGGACGAGATCGCGATGGTGCGGACGATCGAGCGCGTGATCGGGCAGCCGATCCCGCGCATCTCGGTGCCCGGGTTCGACTTCGGCACCTGATCGCCGGCGGTCGTAACGCACGGGCGCCCGGAGCCGATCGGCCCCGGGCGCTCATCGTTTTCAGTGGCTCCCCCGCGACGGGCGCGGCGGCGCGTCAGTGGATGACGAGGATGCCGACGTCGCCGTTGAAGCCGTCGTGCATGGCCGGCGTGCCCGGGGGCGGCTGCCACTTGCCGCCGTCCACGCGCACGTTGATCTGGTGGACGCCTGGCGCGATGGGGAGCAGTGCCTCCCAGAGGTCGCGCCCGCGGCGCGCCATGGCCACGGTTTCCCAGCCGGTGAAGTCGCCCATCAGCTCGACGCTCTGCACGCCGCTGATCTGCACCTGCACGCGCTGCAGCGACGCGCCGGCCTGGTCCACGTCGAAGTCGTGCATCGCGCTGGCGCGCAGGTCCACGGGGACGTTGCCGCTGGTCATCGCGGGCCACGGCGAGAACATGAGCCCGAAGTTGGCGTAGTTGCGCGCCGGGAGCCCGCGCGCCGGGTTGGCCGGCTGGCGCCCGCCGCCGACCACCGCAGCCACCACCTGTGACAGCCAGACCGTGGCCGTAGCCGAGGCCCAGCGGCGGGAGTCCGGCGTGACATCGTAGTCGGCGCCGAAGCGGTAGCCGGTCTGCGCCGACACTTCGAAGAAGCCCTTCTCGAAGTGCACCGTGCCCTGCACGTCGCTGAAGCGCGACTGCCGCAGGCAGTCGTTGCCGGCGACCTGCGCGGCCACGCCGGACAGGTTGCGCGCCGTGCACGATTCCGCGTTGCCTGCGGAGTCGTGCGCGCTGGCGATGCGCGTGAACGAGAAGTTGGTATAGGTGCCGGTGAGGGTGGCGCCGCCGACCTGCGTCCACGCGCCGGCGCCGGCCATGTCCACCGACGAGACGACGGCCACGCGCCACGGGCGCGCGATGCCGCTGGAGAGCCACATGCCACCGCGCTGCGAGAAGACCAGGTGCACGCGCGCCTGCGCGTCGATCTGGTCGTTGCGGGTCTCGCGGTCGTAGAACGCGCGGCTCAGGTCGCCGATGGCCTCGGCCCGCAGGTGATAACGGGTGGGCGAGGAGAGGGCGGCGGTGAGGTAGCCGTCGGCCACCTGCCAGGCCTGGCCGTCGAGCCACGCCGATCCGCGGGCCGCGATCCGCAGCGGGCCCCCTTCATAGCGCAGGTCCGGGGTGAGGCTGAACGCGTTGGCGGGGACGGTGCCCGGGGCGGAGGTGACGATGGCGCCGGCCTCGATGCGGGACACGAGCTGAGCCGCGGCTTCGCGCTGGGGAACCAGCTGGACGAGGCCTAGTGCAATGACGGCGGCTTTCAGCTTCGGTGCGGGCATGGCGCTCCGAGCTCGGCGTGACAGGTGCCGCGAGCGCCGCCGATCAGGGAATCTTGGACGGCGGCAGCCGGACCGGGATTTCGCGGGCCCGCGTGAGGAGCGCGTCAGCCGGGGCGGCTCCTGAAACTATGTCCTGTTCCACCCCGCGCCACAAGCCCAGGAAGTCCGCATCGCCCGCGCCGCCAGCCCAGAGCTGGAGGATGGCGCGGGAGGCCGTGTCGCGCGGGACGCCCCGCGTGACGAGGTCGGCCAGGACGACGAGGGGCACCGTGACCGGCTTGCCGCGCCGCGCGTCGCGCAAGTCGGCGATCGCGGCGGACGGGATGCCCGCCTGCAGCGCGCCCGCCGCAGCGGTGAGCTCGTCACGCGTGGCGAGCGGCCCGAGGGTGGTGCGCGCCTCGCGCAGCGACAGGAACACGGTGCGCACGACGCTGGCAATGAGCTTGCCGGGGGCGTGCTTGCTCACCCCTTCCTGCGTCTTGGAGATGAGCGGCTGCGTGGGCAGTCCCTCGGCGCGCGCCGAATCGAGCAGCGCCTCGACGGCGTGCCGGCTGGCGGGGTCGAGCCCGGCGATCGGGTCGGGGTCCTGCTGGGCGAGTGCCGGCGCAGCCAGCGCGACGAACGCCAGCGCGGCGGCGAGGCGGCGGGTGATGCGGCCGTTCACAGGGCGGCGCCCCGGTTCACGAGGACCACGGAGTTTGGCACGCCGAAGCCGTCTTCCGGGGCGAGCGGCGCCGACGGGTCGGCCATCCACTGCTTGCCGTCCACGACGTAGGCGTAGACGTGGCGCCCCGGGTCGAGGTGCACGGACACGCTCCAGGTGCCGCCCGTCGGGGTGCGGGTCATGGGCGTGGCGGACGGGTTCCAGTTGTTGAAGTCGCCAACGAGGGCCACGTGCGACGCCTGCGGGGCGACGACGACGAACTTCACCTCGTGGATCGTGTCGTGTACCGGGAGCTGCGCTTTCGCAGCGACAGCCGTGGGCTGCTCGGTCGGAGCGCGACCGTCCCGGCGATTGGTGGACACCCCGAACAGCACGCCGATGCCCACGAGGCCGGCCGCGAGTGCGGCGCCGACGAGGGGGGACATGGCGACAGGCCGCGGAGCCAGAAGCCATCCAAACGGGTGGCGGGGGCGGGCAGGGACGGGGGTCCGCCGGATGGCGGCGAGGAGGCGCGCACGGGCGTCGCCGCCCAGGTCCACCGGGCGGCGGGCTTCCTGGGCGATCCACTCCACGTAGGGGTCCCGCTCGCTGTCAGTCATTCCTGATCCGCTCCCACCGATCGCGCAGCCGGTCGCATGCGCGCTTGACCCGCATCTTCAGTGCCGAGACGCCCACGCCGGTCAGCGCCGACATCTCCTCGTAGCTCAGCTCTTCGATGTGCTTGAGGAGGAAGGCTTCGCGCAGGAGCGGGTCCAGCTCGGAGAGCACCCGCTGCACGAACTCCTCATCCTCACCCGACCACCCGCTCGTGGAGCGGTCTGCCGCGTTCAGCAGGAGCGCCTCCTCGCGGACGAAAAGGCGCTCGCGATGCACGCGGCGCGCCGCCAGGCTTCGGCACTGGTTCACCAGGATGCGATACAGCCACGCGCTGAACTTGTGCCGTTCCTGGTACCGGGCGAGGGCCCGGTACGCCCGCAGGAAGGTGGCCTGCAGTGCATCTTCCGCATCATCGCGGTTGCCCAGCATGCGGACGGCATACCGGGCACATTGATCGTAGTAACGATCCACCAGCGCCGTGTACGCATCGACGTCACCGTCAAGCACACGTCGGACGATGGCAGCATCGTCGCTCATCTCATGAGCAATAACCCACCTCCAGCGGCGGCGCGTCACATTCCTGCGTGATGTGGATCACTCCGGGGGCAGCCGCCTGCCCCGGACACCGGGTTTCCGAATCTAGCAATCGGGCCGCCCGGGGCCAGCAAACGTCCTGGAGACGTGGGTTCCGCACTGATCTACCGACAATGCGGGGCGCGGGTTCCGCGCGTGCTGTTCGGGGCCGGAGCCGTCCATGCGCTGGCGCCGGGCTGCGCGACGGCCGGGCTAATGGCGCACTCGGCCGAGTCGAGACACGACCACGGTATCGCGGGCGGCGCCCCGGGCGACGACGATGGTGACGTTGGCCGCGCCGTAGCCCAGCCCGCTGGCGTCGTAGGCGATGGAGTCCCGAGTGGCGGACAGGCGCACGCGGTGCGTGTCGGCGAGCGAGCGACGGCGGGTAACGCGCCCGACCACCAGGCGAACCTGCGCGCCGGCCGTGTCGAGCACGACCCAGGCGCGCTGGCGACGCGCGAGCGCCTCGCCGCGGGCCGCTGCGAGCGTCGAGAGGATGTCGCGCGCCGCCGAATGCGACTCGACGCGGTCCATCCACGCGGCGGCAGGGGGCAGCGCGAGGGCCATCACCGTGCCCGCGACGACGAGGACGATGAGGAGCTCGATGAGGGTGAAGGCGCGGCGTGCCGGCATGCGGGACGATGGGGAGGTGGTGGGCGTGGTGCAGCACCAGTTTGGCGCACGGAGGATCGTTGCGGCCCTCGACGCGGGGCGGCCCCGCGCGCATCTTCCCGGCGCGTCTTCCTTCCACCCACCCGTCGTATGCGACCTTCCCGATTCGTGGTGCTCGCCGGACTCGCGCTGGCGGCCGGGTGCGCCGACCCACGCGTGCAGGCAAACACGGCACAGGCCCTGGTGGACATGGGCTCGACCGTGCAGTCCATGCAGCAGGATGTCGCGGCCATGAGCCAGACCATCGACTCGCTGCGCGCCGTCGTGGCCTACCAGGACACGCTGATCAACAAGCTGGCGACGCTGACGAACGTCCCCTGGCCGCCCCCGCGCAATTGACGGTGGCGCAGCGGAGCACCGGCCTGTCGCGTAGCCATCGGGCGGCCGCGTACGCGCGCGGGCGCCATGCACGTCCCGCCTTTTCCCATTCCCTCTTTGGAGTCCCGCGCATGTCCCTCTCCAGGCGCCTGATCGCCCTCGCCTCGCTCTGCATTGCGCTGCCGCTGGGCGCGCAGCAGTCGCAGCCCGTGGACGCGGAGTACACGGCGAAGATCCGTGAGCTGACGCCCACCGATCCCCACTGGAAGTTCTCCACCGAGCTGGTGGACTACCTGCCCGCGTCGAAGACCGTGCCCACGCCGCTCAAGGTGCTGGGGTACGTGCCGGGGACGATCGGGCGGCTGTCCCGCACGGAAGACATCAACCGCTACTTCCGCGCCGTGGCGGCGGCGTCGCCGCGCGTGAAGATCTTCTCGCTGGGCATGAGCGAGGAGGGGCGCGAGATGATCGTGGCCGCGGTGGCCGACGAGCAGACCATCAAGAAGCTGGACGACTACCGGGCGATGGCGGCGAAGCTGGCCGACCCGCGCGGCGTGCCGGAAGCCGAGCGCAAGCGGCTGGTGGAGGAGGCAAAGCCGATCTACTGGTTGACGGGCACGATCCACGCGCCGGAGACGGGCAGTCCCGAGATGCTCATGGAGCTGCTGTACCGGCTGGCGGTGGACGAGTCGCCGTACATCCGCGACATCCGCGACCACGTGATCACGCTGATCACGCCGGCCACGGAGGTGGACGGCCGCAACCGCATCGTGGACATCTACGAGGAGGAGAAGGCGCTGCACGTCGGCAACGGCGCGATCCCGACCATCTACTGGGGCCACTACATCGCGCACGACAACAACCGCGACGGCCTGATGCAGTCGCTGAAGCTGACGCAGAACATGAACGCCGGCTTCCTGCACTGGCACCCGACGATCATGCACGACCTGCACGAGTCGGTGCCGTTCCTGTACACGATGACGGGCACGGGCCCGTACAACGACGAGTTCGACCCGATCGTGGTGGACGAGTGGCACACGCTGGCCTACCAGGAGATCACGGAGCTGACCAAGCGCGGGCTGCCCGGCGTGTGGACGCACAACTTCTACGACGGCTGGGCGCCGAACTACATGCTCGGCATCGCGCAGTTCCACAACTCGCTGGGCAAGTTCTACGAGACGTACACGTCGTCGGGCGCGGACTGCACGATGGTCGAGCTGCCGGCGTCGGCGACGTCGAAGGAGTGGTACCGCCCCAGCCCGCCGGTGAACGGCGTGAAGTGGTGCATCCGCAGCAACATCAACTACCAGCAGTCGGGCGTGCTGGTGGCGCTGCACTACGTGGCGGACAACCGCGCCACGTTCATGGACAACTTCGCGCTGAAGGCGGTGCGCATGGTGGATCGCGGCCGCACGTCGGCGCCGCATGCGTTCGTCATCCCGCGCGACCAGCGGCACGCGGCGGAGGCCGCGGACCTCGTGAACTACTTCCGCCGCACGGGGAGTGAAGTGCAGGTGGCGACGCGCGACTTCAGCGTGCACGACATGCCGCCGGTGATCGAGCGGGGCGCGGTGGGCGGCGGCCCCGGGAACGCGGCCGGCGGTGCGGCGGCAGGGGGCGGCCGTCGCGGCGGCG